>DASTVH010000129.1:0-6927 GCA_035759195.1 Candidatus Limnocylindrales bacterium | reverse complement strand
TCGATGATGATGATCCGCAGGCCGTTGAGGGCGTGGAAGAGGAGCGCGGCCCCGAGGAGCGCCTCGCCCACCCGGCCGGGGGCGCTCGCGTAGACCACGAGCAGCTCGTCGTACAGCGGCGGGTTCACGCTGGCCAGCCAGATGTCGAACACGTGGAGGAGCAGGAAGACCCAGATCGCCAGGCCCGCGATGCGATGGAACGCCCAGGCGAGCATCCCCTCGCCGCCGCGGTAGCGGAAGAAGAACATCGTCCGCCGGTCAGGCGCGCGCCGACGCGGCCGGCGCCGCGGTGCCGGCCGGCGTCGCCGCCAGCCGCTCGATGATCGCGTCGGCGAAGGCCCGGGTCCCGGCGGTCCCGCCCAGGTCGTAGGTGACGGTCCGGCCCTCGGCGATGACGTCGCGGACCGCGCGCTCGACGCGATCGGCGGCGTCTGGGTATCCGAGGTGACGGAGCATGAGCGCGCCCGAGAGGATGAGCGCGGTCGGATTCGCCTTGTCCTGGCCGGCGTATTTCGGGGCGGAGCCGTGGACCGGCTCGAACACCGCCGCCTCGGTCCCGATGTTCGCCCCGGGCGCGACGCCCAGCCCGCCGACGAGACCGGCGGCCAGGTCGCTGACGATGTCGCCGTAGAGGTTCGGCAGGACGAGGACGTCGTACAGGTCCGGCTTCTGCACGAGCTGCATGCACATGTTGTCGACGATCCGGTCCTCGAACGCGATCCGACCCTCGTAATCCGCCGCGACCGTCCGGCAGCTCTCGAGGAAGAGGCCGTCGGAGAGCTTCATGATGTTCGCCTTGTGGACCGCGGTCACCTTGCGCCGGCCGTTGGCGACCGCGTAGTCGAACGCGAACCGGGCGATCCGCTCCGACGCCGCCCGGGTGATGATCTTGATGCTCTCGGCGGCGTCCGGGCCGACCATGTGCTCGATGCCGGCGTAGAGGTCCTCGGTGTTCTCCCTCACGATGACCAGGTCGACGTCCTCGTAGCGCGTCTCGAGGCCCTTCATCGAGCGTGCGGGGCGCAGGTTGGCGTAGAGGCCGAGCGCCTGGCGGAGCGTCACGTTGACGCTCCGGAAGCCCTCCCCGACCGGCGTCGTGATCGGGCCCTTCAGGGCGACCCGGTTGCGCCGGATCGAGTCGAGGACGTGCTCGGGGAGCGGCGTCCCGTGCTCGGCCATGACGCCCTCGCCGGCGTCCACGACCTCCCACTCGAACGCCACCCCGGAGGCATCGAGGACGCGCCTCGTCGCCTCCGCCAGCTCCGGACCGATGCCGTCGCCGGGGATCAGCGTCACACGGTGGGCCATGCGCCGATTGTAGCCCGACGGCGCGGCACGGGCCGCGCAGCCGGCGGTCGGTGCTCAGTGGCGGATCGTCCGCTTCGTGTCAGGGGACGCGAACCGTCCTGAAGTTCGTCCGGGCAACGGCGTCACGCGGTACCATCGCTCCGCCCAGGTCCCTCGATCCAGGTGTTCCGTGGCCCTCCACCACCCCGTCAGGAGCCGTCGCGCGTGAAGATCCACGAAGCCGACGCGAAGTCGCTGCTCGTCTCCCAGGGGCTGCCCGTGCCCCAGTGGGAGGTCGCCCGCACGCCGTCCCAGGCGCGGGCCGCCGCCGGGCGATTCCTCGCCAATCCGGCCAACGCGACCGGCAAGGTCGTCATCAAGGCCCAGGTCCTCGTCGGCGGCCGGGGCAAGGCGGGCGGCGTGCGCCTCGCCGGCGACGTCGACGAGGCCGAGGACATCGCCGCCCAGATCCTCGCCATGGAGATCAAGGGCCTGCCGGTTCGCCGCGTGCTGGTCGCGCCCGCCGCCGACATCGTGAAGGAGTACTACCTCTCGGTCGTCCTCGACCGGGCGACGAAGCGGCTGATGTTCATCGGCTCGGCGGAAGGCGGCGTCGAGATCGAGCAGGTCGCGGCTGAACAGCCCGATGCGATCGTCTACCAGCACGCCGATCCGCTGCTCGGTCTGCCCGACTACGCGGCGCGCGAGCTGGCGTTCAAGATCGGCTTCGGGACGCACTGGAAGGCCGGCGCGGCGATCGCGAAGGGCCTCCTCAGGACGATGCTCGCGTACGACGCCGACCTCGTCGAGATCAATCCCCTCGCCGTGACCCGGGAGCACAACGCCGACGGCACGCCGGTCGAGCGCCTCGTGTGCCTCGACGCCAAGATGACCCTCGACGATTCGGCGCTCGCACGCCATCCCGAGCTCGAGGCGCTTCGCGACCTCGACGCGGAGGACCCGAGCGACATCGAAGCTCGCCGCTACGACCTGACGTTCATCAAGCTCGACGGCGACATCGGGTGCATGGTCAACGGCGCAGGCCTGGCCATGACGACGATGGATCTCGTCAAGCGCGCCGGTGGTGAGCCGGCGAACTTCCTCGACATCGGCGGCGGGGCCAAGGCCGACCGGGTCGCCGCCGCGATGCGCCTGATCCTGGGTGACCCGAACGTCAAGGCGATCCTCGTCAACATCTTCGGAGGCATCACCCGGGGCGACGAGGTCGCCCGGGGCCTCATCGATGCGCGCGCCCAGCAGGCACGCAGCGTGCCGATGGTCGTGCGGATCGTCGGGACGAACGCCGAGGAGGCGGCCGAGCTGCTCCAGGCCGCCGCGTTCGTCACCGCGAAGTCGCTCGACGACGCCGCCGCGAAGGCCGTCGCAGCCGCCCGGGGAGGCGCCGCGTGAGCATCCTGATCGGTCGCGACACGCGACTCGTCGTCCAGGGGGTCACGGGTCGGGAGGGCGAGTTCCATACCCGGGCGATGGTCGAGTACGGCACCTCCGTCGTGGCCGGCGTGACACCCGGAAAGGGCGGTCAGACGGCGATCGACGGAACGGTTCCGGTGTTCAACACCGTCGCCCAGGCCGTCGCCGAGACCGGGGCCAACACGTCGTGCATCTTCGTTCCGGCGGCCGGAGCGCCCGACGCCGTCCTCGAGGCGGTGGCGGCGGGCATCGGCACGATCTTCTGCATCACGGAAGGGATCCCGGCACTCGACATGGTGCCCGTCGTCGAGGAGGTTCGCCTGGCCGGGGCGATCCTCATCGGGCCGAACTGCCCGGGTGCGACCTCGCCGGGCCGGGCCAAGGTCGGGATCATCCCGGGCACGATCCACGCCGAGGGCGGGGTCGGGGTCGTGAGCCGCTCCGGGACGCTGACGTACGAGGCGGTCCAGGCGATGACCGACGCCGGGCTCGGCCAGTCGACGTGTGTCGGGATCGGCGGCGACCCGGTCATCGGGACGCAGTTCGTCGAGGTGCTGCGGATGTTCGGGGACGACCCCGAGACCGAGGCGATCGTCCTGATCGGCGAGATCGGCGGGGCGGCCGAGGAGGAGGCGGCCGCCTTCGCGGCCGAGCACCTGCAGGGCACGCCGATGGCCGCGTTCATCGCCGGCCGCACGGCCCCCGAGGGCAAGCGGATGGGCCACGCCGGCGCGATCATCTCCGGCGGCAAGGGCACGGCCGCGTCGAAGGTCGAGGCCCTCGAGGCGGCCGGGATCCGCGTCGCCGGCTCGCCGACCGAGCTGCCGGCGCTCCTCCGCGACGCCGGCTTTCGCGGCTGAGTCCGGGCACCGAGGTCGGCAACGTGGGCGCCCTCATGGACCTCATCGCCGGGGATGCGCGGGAGATCCTCCTCGCGATCACCGTCGACGACTGGGAGTCGCTCGACGACCGAAGCCGGTTCACGGCCCATCTCGCCCTCGGCGGCGGCCTCGACCCGACGTGGCTCGACCTGTTCGCCGAAGCGGTCCGGGCAGTGACCGGAACGACGGAGCCGGCCGACTTCATCGACGCTCGCCGCGAGCTCGAGGGCCCGGGCGAGATGGCCGAACGCTCGATCGAGGCCGTCGACCTGGCGTGGTTCGGCCCCGTGGCCCGGCTGGCGCCGCACGAGGTGGACGCGGTCGCCGGTCGCTGGATCGACCTGATCGAGGAGGACCTCGGCGAGCTGCCGCGCGAGGAGAAGCCGTGGATCCGCAAGCTGGCCGGCGAGCTCGTCGACTTCGCCCAGGCGACGAGCCGGGCGCGCGACGTGCTCTTCGCCTGGTCCCTCTGACGCGGGCGTGACCGACCGCGACGCGGCGCTCCGCGACAACGAGGCGCTGTGGGACGCCTGGACGCGCGTCCACGAGGCGTCAGAGTTCTACGACCTCGAGGGGTTCAAGCGCGGCGGGATTCGCCTCCGACCGTACGAGATCCAGGAGGTCGGGCCGGTCGCGGGCAAGGATCTGCTGCACCTCCAGTGCCACTTCGGGATCGACACGCTGTCGTGGGCCCGGCTCGGCGCCCGGGTCACCGGCGCCGACTTCAGCGAGGCGGCGATCGGGCTGGCCCGCTCGGTTGCGGCCGAGATCGGAATCCCCGACGCCCGCTTCGTGCGGGCGAAGCTCGACGATCTGCCGAACGTCCTCGAGGCCGACTTCGACGTCGTCTACACGTCCCGCGGCGTGCTCGGCTGGCTGCCCGACATCCGGCGCTGGGCGGAGGTCGTCGCCCACTTCGTCCGGCCCGGCGGGCGCTTCTACATCACCGAGATCCACCCGGTCGCCCAGGTCTTCGAGAACGAGGGCGTCGAGCCTGGTCAGCTGCTCCTGCGCTACCCGTACTGGGAGCACGCCGACCCGCTGAGCTTCCCGGTCGTCGGCTCGTACGCCGACCCGGAGGCCGATGTCACCGGCCACACCGAGTACGGTTGGGACCACGGGCTCGGCGAGATCGTGACCGCTCTCATCGACGCCGGGCTGCGGATCGAATCGCTCCGCGAGTTCCCGTTCGTGGACTGGCGCCTCGACTTCCTCGTCGAGGCCGACGACGGCACGTGGCGGCTGCCGCCCGAGGTCGAGGGCGAGCTGCCCCTCTTCTTCTCGCTGCTCGCAACGAAGGCGCCGCCAGTCTAGCCGAGGCGAACCGCCGTCCCCGATGCGGTGACCATCAGCATCGAGCCGCCCTGGCCGACGGTCTCGTAGTCGAGGTCGACGCCGACGACCGCGTCGGCGCCCATCTGCTGGGCGGCGGCCTCGAGCTCCTGGAACGCGATCGTCCGGGCCTTGCGCAGCTCCTCCTCGTAGGCGCCCGAGCGGCCGCCGACGATGTCCCGGATCCCGGCGAAGAGGTCCTTGAAGATGTTGGCACCGAGGATCGCCTCGCCGGTGACGACGCCGCGGTATTCGGCGATCTGGCGGCCTTCGACGGAGGGGGTCGTCGTGATGATCATCGGTTCCTTCTCCTGTTCAGTCGCGATATCCGAGGCTCTTCCAGGCGGGTCCGCCGGGTGCCTCGATCAGCTCGACGAGGACGCCATGGCAGCTCCGCGGGTGGAGGAAGGCGACGGGGCCCTCCGCACCCTTGCGGGGAGCCGTATCGATCAGCTCGACGCCGTCGATCTCGAGGCGGAGGAGGGTCTCCGCCAGGTTGCCGACCTCGAAGCAGACATGATGGACGCCTTCGCCGGACGTCGCCAGGTAGCGGGCGACGCCGGTCGTGTCATCGGTCGGCTCGACGAGCTCGATCTTCGATTCGCCGACGGGCAGGAAGGCGATGCGGACCCGATCGTCGGGCATCTCTTCCACGACTTCGAGCTCGAGCCCGAGTGCGTCGCGCCAGAACGCGAGGGCCGGCTCCATCCGCTCGACGACGACCGCGACGTGGTGGACCCGGCCGAGACGGCGGATCGGTTCGGGGACGCGGTCGTGGGGCCGGTCGGCAGGCATCGAGAGGAGCGTACAGTGTTCGGCACCCGCCATGCCCGAACCCGTGACCGCGATCGTCGTCCGGACGCCCCTCCCCCGGCCGCTCGAGCGAGTCCGCCGCCGGCACGATCGCGCTGCCGCGCTCGGCGTTCCCGCTCACGTGACGATCCTCTACCCGTGGCTGCCGGCGTCGGTCCTGGGGCGCGAGGCACGCTCGGCCCTCGCCGCCATCGCGAGCGAGACCCGCGCCTTCGAGGTCCGCTTCGGCGCCGTGGGTCGGTGGCCGGGCGTCGTCTACCTCGAGCCGGAACCCGCCTGGCGCTTCAGCGCGCTGATCGATCGGGTCGCCGCCCGGTTCCCCGAGTACCCGCCATACGCCGGCGCGATCGAGGAGGTGATCCCGCACCTGACGCTCGTCGAGCGGACCGGAGCGCCGCTCGACGAGATCGCCGCGGCCGCCGCCGCCCACCTCCCGTTCGTCCGCCGGGTTCGGGCGATCGAGGTCCTCGTCGAGGACGGCGACCGTCGCTGGCGGCCCCGCTGGCGCCTGCCGCTCGCCCCGGCCGCCCCGACCGACGACCCCGGACCGGGCCTCAGACCGTGATGAGCTCGCGGTGCTCGCCCCACGCGGCGCGGAGGCGGTCGCTGATCTCGCCGACCGTGGCGTAGGCGCGGACCGCATCGATGAGCGGCGGCAGGACGTTCTCGTCGCCGCGGGCGGCCGTTTCGAGGCGATCCAGCGCGGCCGCCCACGTCCCGGCGTCGCGTTCGGCCCGGACCCGGTGGAGTCGCTCGACCTGGCGCCGCTCACCCTCGGGATCGATCCGCTGGAGCGGCGGCCCGGCCCGCCGTGCGTCGTCGTCGCGGAAGCGGTTGACGCCGACGACGACCTGGTCGCCGCGTTCGATCGCCTGCTGCACGCGGTAGGCCGACTCCTGGATCTGGCGCTGCTGGAAGCCGCCCTCGATCGCGGCGAGCGTCCCGCCGATCGAATCGATCTCGTCGAGGTACTCCTGGGCGGCGGCCTCGAGGCGGGTCGTCAGGCTCTCGACGAAGTACGAGCCGGCCAGCGGATCCGGAGTGTCGGTCACGCCGCTCTCGTGGGCGAGGATCTGCTGGGTCCGCAGCGCCAGCCGGGCGCTGTGCTCGGTCGGCAGCGCGAGCGCTTCGTCGCGGGCGTTCGTGTGGAGGCTCTGGGCGCCGCCGAGCACCGCCGAGAGCG
>DASTVH010000128.1:0-8420 GCA_035759195.1 Candidatus Limnocylindrales bacterium | reverse complement strand
CGCCGTCGACCGGGACGATCACGCCGGTCAGGTACGACGCGGCCGGCGAGAGCAGGAATGCCGCGACGCGGCCGAGCTCGGCCGGGTCGCCGTACCGCCCCAGCGGAATCTTCGCCACGAAGCCGGCCTTGACCTCCTCCGCGGTGGAGCCGGTCCGGGTCGCCCGGTCCTCGTCGAGGAACCGGACACGGTCGGTATCGAAGCGGCCGGGCGCGACCCCGTTGATCCGGATCGGGGCGATCTCCGGCACCAGGCTCTTGACGAGGCCGGCGAGGCCCGGCCGCAGGACGTTCGAGGTCACGAGGCCGGCGACGGGTTCGCGGACCGACGACGAGAGGACGATGACGATGGCCGGGTCGCGACCCTCCCGGAGGTGCGGCAGCGCCTCGCGGACCAGGCGCAGGGTGCTCAGGAGGGTGTTCGCGATCGCCGTCTCCCAGTCCGCCTCGTCGAGTTCGGCGAACGCACCGGCGGGCGGGCCGCCGGTGTTCACGACGAGCCCGTCCAGCCCGCCGAGCGCTTCGACGGCCTCGCGAACCGCGGTCGCCGGGCCCTCGCGGGCCGCGAGGTCCACGCCCACGGCCGTCGCGTTCAGGTCGTCGGCCGCGCTCGCGAGCGCCTCCGACGGCCGGGCCATCGCGGCGAGGCGAACGCCCTCCTGGGCCAGCACCCGGGCGGTCGCCGCGCCGAGCCCCCGGGTCGCGCCACCGACGAGGACGCGCCGGTCGGTCAGCCCGAGATCCATGCGATTACCTCCTTGGTGCAGCTGTGGATCCGCCCCGAGTCTAGTCCGGTCGATCGCCGTACGGTCTACTGGACGCTGAGCCGTTCGGCGAGGGTCGCGAGCATCGCCATCGCGGCCTCCGGCCGCTCGCGGAGGATCGCCCGCAGGCCCTCGCCGCCAATGACGAGCCCGCGGACCCCGTCCGACTCGGCGACGACCGTCGCCGCCCGTGGGCGATCGCGAAGCACGGCCAGCTCGCCGATGTGGTCGCCCGCCTCGTACGTCCGCAGGAGCCGCTCGACGCCGGCCTCGATCCGGACGACCCGGACCCGGCCCTCCACGATGACGAAGAGCTCGTCTCCGACATCGCCCTCGACGACGAGCGCCTCGCCGGCCGCATAGACCCGTTCGGTCGCGGTCGCCGCGAGCCGCTGGAGATCCTCCGGCGCGAGCTCGGCGAAGAGCGGCACCCGTCGCAGGAACAGCATCCGGTCGATCTCGCCGAGGGTCCGGTCGGTGTCTGGCATCGGTCCTCCTCCTGGCTGGCCGGGCGCGGCAATCGCCGCGCGCACGTCCGGGTCGGGATCGCTGGCGGCGAGCTCGGCGAGTGCTCGCCAGGCGTGCCTCAGGCGGTCGGCGGACGCCCGCACCGCGAGCCGCCGGATCCACGGATCGTCGTCGGTCGCGAGCCGGCGGAGGACGTCGCCTGCCGGCAGCGGCGGTGCCCCGTCGGCGTCGAGCAGCCGGGCGAGGGCCCGGCCGAGCCGCGGATCGCCGATCGCCTCGAGGGCCTCGATCGCCTGGGCTCGAGTGTCTGCATCGCTGGAGCGCAGCGAGCGCCGGATCGGACCGTTTGCCTCGGGCGCCCCGAGGATCGCGACCGCGGCGAGCAGGCGATCCTCGACCTCTCGCCCGCGTCCTTCGACGACCGTCCGCAAATAGTCGGCTGCGTCGCCGCCGGGCTGGTCGAAGCCGGGCGTCTCCCAGCGGGGCGCCTGCCCATCGACCGCGTCCTCTCCGGCCTGGGCGGCGAGAGCGGCGGCGTCGCGGCGCAGCGTCATCGCCCGTTCGACCTGGCCGATCGCCCAGTCGCGGACGGTCGATTCGAGGGCGGCGGCGTCGGCCCCGTCGCGGCCCAGGGCCAGCAGGGCCGCGGCCTGCGCCCGCTCGGAACCGTGCCGCAGGACCTCGGCCGCGACCAGCGGTCCTCCGGGTCGCCCGCCGAGGGCCCGGCCCGCGGCCGTCCGGACGGCGGGCGCCTCGTCGTCGAGAGCGCCTCGCAGGGCCTCGAGGATCCGGGCGGATTCATCCTCGGTAGAACCGGTCGCGTTGCGAAGCGAGGCAAGGGCCGCCGCGGCTTCCGCTCTGACCGTTGGCGACGCGTCAGCGAGGGCGGCTTCCAGCATTCCGACGGCGCCGGGGCCGAGGCATGCGGCGGCGCGGGCTCCGGCGGCCCGCTCCCCGGGCGTGGGCGACACGGCGAGGGCGGTCGCGATCGCCGCGGCTCGCTCGGAGTCGCCGGCGGCGGCCAGGGCAACAGCGGCCTCGGCCCGCACCCGCGGCTCGGCGTCGTCGGCGAGCGTCCTGGCGCCCACCGCGGCGGCCGACAGGTCGAGCTCGACGAGCGAGCGCAGGGCGGTGATTCGAACGGCCGCGTCGCCGTCGGAGAGCGCGGCGGTGGCCGCCTCGAGACCGGCCCGCCCGTCGAGGTGAGCCAGGAGCTCCACCGCGAGGCGGCGCGTGCCCGGCTCGACCGCCCCGAGCGCCGCCCGCAGCTCCGCGGTGACGCCCGATCCACGGCCCAGGGCCGAGAGGCCCGGACCGCCTTCGAGGACCTGCTCCGCGAGCCCGGCCCGCAGCGTCCGCACGAGCGCCGCGCCGTATCGCCGCCGGACGAGAAGCACGACCCAGGTGCAGACGGCGGCTGTTAGGAGGCCCATGATGAAGATCGGCTGCGCGCCGAGCGAGGCCGCGAGTGCCGCCAGCACCACGCCCGAAAGGCTGATCCCGATCTGGCCCGGCACGCCGTCCATGAACGCGAGCACCTGGGGTCGCCGGGCCGCCGGCATCACGTTGTACATCGCGCTCCACGCCGCGTTCGAGATCCCTCGCTGGGTGACCTGCTGGGCGACCCGCACGGCGATCGCGGTTGCGAGGCTGAACCCGACGAGCCAGAGCCCGAAGCCGGCGAGGTAGACGATCGGCAGCAGGAGGGCCGCCGTCGCGATCCCGAAGCGCGCATAGAAGCGATTGGCGATCGTGATCGAGGCGAGGAACGAGAGCGCCGTGACGCCGGCCGAAACGAGCCCGAGCGTCGTCGCGAGATCGGCCTCCTCGGGAAAGGCCTCGGTCATCGCCCGCATGAACGGGAAGGTGACCGAAAACTGGAGCACCGAGAACAGCACGTACGCGACCGCCACGAGGCGCATCAGCGGGGAGCGGCGGACCTCGTCGAAACCGGCTCGGAGGTGGCCGGCGAGCGAGCGGTCGGCCGCGACACGTCCCGGAGCGCGGTCCGGCCTGGCGGTCTGCGTCGTGAGCGCCGCCGTGACGACCGCCGCGAGCACGAGCAGGGCGGCGTCGAGGACGAGGAGGTTCTCGATCCCGACGACCCGCCCAACCGGCCCGGCGAGGAGGGTCCCGACGAACCCGCCGCCGATCGCGGCGCTCGTGCAGATCGGGAACAGCCGCTTGGCCTGGCGCATGTCGAGCGTCGTGCCGGCCACGCTCCAGACCAGCGTCGCCAGGACGGCCCCGATCGCGAAGACGGTCACCCAGGCGACGCCGAGGAAGACGCTCGAGCCGGCTCCCATCACGATCCGTGCGGCCAGCAGGATCGCCGCGAAGGCCGCCAGCAGTGCCACGAGGAACGGCCGGCGCCGGAGCGCCCCGATCCCTGCCCCGAATCCGACGACCATGACGAGGCTGACGATCCCGAGCCCGACGTAGAGCAGCGGCAACGCGTCCGGCCCGACGCGCCGCAGGAACAGGGTGTCGAGTGCGATCTCGCCCAGGCCGCGGCCCATCTCGACGAGCGCGAACAAGGCCGCAAGGAGCGTCGCGAGGCGTCCCTCCCCCGGCCGGACGGCCAGCAGGCCGCGGCCGATGCTCATCGGCTGGTGACGGTTCCGGTCGGCAGCGCCCGTTGGCTCATGGCGCCAGAGCATACGACCACGCCGTCGGTGCGCCACCGCGAATCTGCGGCTCTGGCAATCTTCGAGCCGGCCCGGTCGTCGGGCATGGCCCCGCATCGGACCGAGTTGGGAGCAGGAATGAACGTGGCCTCGACCGAGGAACGGCGACGACTCCAGGCCAGGATCGACGAGGTGTGGGACTACGAGGATCCGGCCGGCACCGAGGCCCGGATCCGCGACGACCTCGCGGGCACGGCGCCGGGCCTTCGACGGGACGTGATGGCGACCCAGCTCGCCCGGGCGCTGGGCCTGCAGCGACGGTTCGACGAGGCGCGGGCCACCCTCGGCGCGCTCGATCCGGCCGGCGACCCCGAGGTCGCGGTCCGGATTCTGTTGGAGCGCGGTCGGGTCGCCAACTCCGCCGGGGACCCGGAGGCAGCGCGGCCGGACTTCGAAGCCGCGGCCGAACTCGCGCGTGAGGCCGGCCTGGAGTTCCTCGCGGTCGATGCGCTGCACATGGTCGCAATCGTCGCTCCGCCTCCGGAGCAGGCGGCCTGGCACGACCGGGCGATCGAACTCGCGGAGGGGGCCGACGACCCGCGGGCCCGCCGCTGGCTGGGAAGCCTCTACAACAACGCGGGCTGGACCCGATTCGAGGCCGGCGCGCACGACGCGGCCCTCCGCCTCTTCGAGCGAGCGCTCGAGGAGCGGCGGGCAACCGGCACGGCGCGCGAGATCGCCACCGCCCGCTGGGCCGTCGCCCGGGGACTGCGGGCGGTCGGCCGGACCGCGGAGGCGCTCGCCGCCCAGGAGGCCCTGCGCCAGGACAACGTGGCGCTGGGCATCGACGATCCGTTCGTCAGCGAGGAGCTCGGCGAGTGCCTGCTCGAGCTCGGGCGCGCCGGCGAGGCCCGGCCGCACCTCGCCGCCGCGGCTGAGGGGCTCGCCGCCGACCCCTGGCTCGCCGCGGAAGAGCCCGACCGGATCGCCCGGCTGAGGCGGTTGGCCGGGACCGGCTGAGCGACGTCGCAGCCAGCGACCGTTGAGGGGCGGCCTCAGGCCGCCGACGCGGTGGCCTGGGTGCTCGATCCGTCCCAGTCGACCCGGTAGTCGTACATCCAGCCGAGTGACTTCTCGGTCACGAGGAACCGGAAGACGAGGCGCATGACCACGTCGCGGGTCAGCCGGCCGAAGCGGCCGGGGATCTTGTCGCTGCTGCCGCGGGCGCCCCACGCCACGATCCGCTCGACGCGGTCCCGGCGGAGGCGCTCGTATTCCGCGAACGCCGTCGGGATCGAGTCCCGGTCGCGGATCGCCCGGGCGAGGACGATCGCGTCCTCGATCGCCATCGACGCACCCTGACCCGACGTCGGCGCCGGCGCATGGGCGGCATCGCCCACGAGGACGAGGGGGCCACGGTGCCAGATCGGCACGTGGCCGAGGTCGTGGGTATTGTCGGCGGCCAGTTCGAGGCGGCCCCCGTCGATCAACGCGACGGCCGGTCCGGCGTCCGCGCGGAACAGCTCGATCAGGCGCATGCGCCACGCGACCTCCGACGTCGCGGTCCGCTTCTCCGGCGAGATCAGCGGTTCGGGCACGTTGGCGAACCAGACGACGTCGCCGGCCGGAGTGGCCTGGTACCCGAAGAACGCTCGCCGGCCGAAGATCAGATGCCAGGCCTCCGGCTCGATGCCGGCCGCCGCCCCGGGCGTGATGCCGCCGAAGTTCGTCAGGCCGACGTACCGCCCGACCGGCGCAGTCTTGTCGATGCTGTGGCGGACGACCGAGTGAATTCCGTCCGCCCCCACCAGGAGGTCGGCCTCGGCGCGGCCGCTATCCTCGAAGACCGCCGCCGCGCGCCCGTCGGGGGCGACCGCAACCGACGCGACGGGCCGACCGTACTCGACCCGGATGCCCCGCCGGACTGCCTCGTCGCGCAGGATTCGGGCGAGGCGCGACCGCTTCATCGTCCGGGCGACCGGACTGTCGGGCAGGCGCGAGTCCAGCGGCAGCGTCGCGAGCCGGCGACCAGCGTCGTTCCAGAGGACGTTGCGCCGCGTCGGGAAGCCTCCGGCTTCGGCCAGTCCCCGCGCGTCGATCGCATCCAGGGCGGCGAGGCCGTTGGCCGTCAGGGTGAAGTACGACCCGGCCTCGCCGTCGTCCGGCGGATGCGATTCGAGGATGCGCGCATCGACTCCGGCGCGCTGGAGGGCCATGGCGGTGACGGGACCGGCGATTCCCCCACCCACGATCAGGGCGTCCATAATGGTATCCTTTCATACTGTTTCAAGATATCACCGTTTTGGTATCTCTCGCAAGTCGAAGGATAGAGCCGTCGTGGAAGACCGTCAAGCGCTGATCGAAGCCGTCGGACGGGCGACGCAGTCGTACCAGCGCGCAACCGACGGCTACGACGATCTCGTCGGCCGGGTCCTCGGCCTGAACCCGACCGATCTCCGCTGCCTCGACTGGTTGACCGAGGGGCCGATGTCCGCGGGTGAGCTGGGCGTCGCGAGCGGCCTCTCGAGCGCCGCCACGACCACCCTGCTCGACCGCCTGGAGCGCAGGGGGTTCGTCCGGCGCGAGCGCGACGCGGCCGACCGACGCCGCATCCTCGTCGGCCTGACTCCCGAAGGCGCCGAGCGCATTGCGAGCCTCTACGGCCCGCTGGCCGTGGACGGTGGGCGGCTGCTCGCCCGCTTCACGAATGAGCAGCTCGCGATGCTGCGGGACTTCCTCGCCGAGGCGACAGCGGCGGTCGATCGGCGTCGCGAAGAGCTCAATTCCTCGGTGGTCGAGGCCGGCCCGACCGACCGACCCGCAACATGATCGAACAAGGAAGGACAGGAGGACTACCGATGGCCAGAGTTCTCGGCGTGGGCGGCGTGTTCTTCCGCTCGAAGGATCCGGCCGCGCTCATCGCCTGGTACCGCGACGCGCTCGGCCTCGAGTTCTACGACTGGGGCGGCGTGGTCTTCACGCCCGACGCGATGGCCGCCCATCCCGGAGCGGCCACGGTGTTCACGCCGTTCGAGGCGGATACGACCTATTTCGCCCCTTCGACGAAGGACTTCATGATCAACCTCGCGGTCGACGACCTCGACGGGATCCTCGCCAGCTGCGCTCGACACGGCGTGGATGCGACCGTCCTGCCCGACCAGCCCAACGGCCGGTTCGCGCACATCCTGGACCCCGAGGGGACGAAGATCGAGCTGTGGCAGCCCCAGCCGATGCCCACCTGACGCTGTTTCGCCCGGTGACCGTCCGCAAGCTACGCGCTACTTGACGGTATCACGTTAGTTCGGCAAACTACGTGCTATCTACAAGTAGCAGATAGTTTTCGTGACCCGGTCCCGGAGGCTCCGCCATGACCCAGACAACAGGACTCCATCTCGCGCGATTCGCACCGCGCCCTCCGACCGCTCGAGCCGTCACCCCGGCCGGCATCTGGTCGGCGGTCTACGCGGTCGTGGCCCTCTGGTGGGCAGCCGGCGGCGCCGGCTACCCCCTCGGGCTCGCGAACGATCCGGATGCCGCGCTCTCCATCCTCGGCCGCCTGAGCCAGGCGCAGGGCGCGGCGATCCTCGCCGCGATCGGCGTCGCCGGCACGGTGGCCGCTGCGGCCATGATGCGACCGGAACTGCCGCGACCCCTCGCCGCGGCCCTGGCGACGTTCGGCTGGGCGGCCGCGATCGGCCTGACCGTCGTCCTCCCCGACTACCGGCCGCTCGTCATCGCCGCCTACGCCCCGGTCTTCCTCGTCGGGCTGCCGTTCGGCTGGCCGCCCGGCGTGAGCCTCCTCGACGCGATCACCTGGCCGGTGATCCACCAGGCCGTCCTCATCGCGGGCGGGTTGCTCTGGGCCGCCGCAACCGTTGACTTCCGGCGCCGGACGAGGAACGCGTGCCCGGCCTGCGGCAGGGACCTGACGGGTGCGGGCCGAGGCCGCTCCTTCGGGCTCGCGGCGTGGGGCCGGCCGGCGGTCGCGATCGCCGTGGCACTGCCGCTGCTGTACGCGGCGTCGCGCTGGGCCTGGCTGTTCGGAATCCCGCTCGGGATCTCCGCGGAGGAGCTCCAGGCGGCGCGGGCCGACGGCATGCTGATCGCGGGCGCCGGACTCGGCTCGGTGGCGATCGCCGGGGCGCTCCTGACGACGGGCCTGGTGATGCGCTGGGGCGAGGTCTTTCCTGACTGGCTGCCGCTCATCCGCGGCCGGCCGGTGCCGATCCGCCTGGCCACGGTCCCGGCGCTCCTGGTCGCGGTCATCCTGATCGCCGGCGGGCTCACCTTCATCCGGCTCGTCGTCTCCGGGGGAATCGGCGAGATCGGAATCGACGCGCTTGGGGCCATGCTCCCGGTGCTGCTGATGCCGGCCTGGGGTGCCGCCCTCGCCATCGCGGCGCTCGCCTATCGCGACCGGCGACGCGGGCCGTGCCCCGACTGCGGCGGCCGCGACTGAGGGCGTTCGGTGGCGTTCCTTCTTCTCAGGCTTCTATTCGGGGCGCTCATCCTCCTCGCCACCCTGGTCGCGGCCGCGGCGGCGGCGATCCTCGCGGCGCGGG
>DASTVH010000127.1:0-3532 GCA_035759195.1 Candidatus Limnocylindrales bacterium | reverse complement strand
GGTCTTGGTGAAGGCGACGACCGACGGGACGGTCCGACCGCCCTCCGCCGAGGCGATGACGGTCGGCTCGCCGCCCTCCATCACCGCGACGACGCTGTTGGTCGTCCCGAGGTCGATGCCGATGATCTTGGCCATTGGTGTGGTGTCTCCTCTTGGGTCTGTCGTTGCTTCGTCGGTTGGGTCAGTTCAGCGGTGGGGCCGCGTCGTCCCGGTCGGCGGCGCCGTTGATCGGGGGTTCGGGTGTGTTGCCGTCGGTCGGGGCCGCGGCGGTGGCGCCGCCGCCCCGCGCCTCGGAAGCCGCGGCGACCGCGACGAGGGCCGGACGGACGACGCGATCGCGCAGGCGGTAGCCGCGCCGGATCTCGTCGACGATCTCGCCCTCGCGGCGGTCCGTGCCCGGGACGGTCGCGATGGCCTCGTGCTCGCGCGGATCGAACGCCGTTCCGGGCGTCGCCTCGACCTGGCTCACGCCCTCGCTCTCGAGCAGCGCCCGCAGCTTGCGATCGATCGCGACGATGCCCTCGACCCAGGGGTCCGCGGCGATCGCCTCGGGTCGCGCCTCGATGGCCCGATCGAAGTCGTCGGCCAGGCCGAGGACCTTGCGGATCAGGTCCTCGCCGGCGAGCCCGAGCATCGCCTCGCGCTCCTCGGCGGTGCGACGGCGGTAGTTGGCGAACTCGGCCCGTTCGCGCTGGAGCCCGGCGAGGTACTCCTCCGCCTTGGCCTGGGCGTCGCCCAGCTCCCCCTTGAGCTTGTCGATCTCGGCCAGCAGCTTCGTCGGCGAGACGTCGATCTCGTCTGCTCGCTCCTGGGCCCTGGTGCGTTGACTCATGCAGCTCCTCCGCGCCGCGTGGCGGCGTTCCTCATGCGATGTGGGAGACCAGCTCGTTCATCAGGCCCGACACGAACCGAACGGTGCCGATCGCCTGGGGGTAGGCCATCCGGGTCGGCCCGAGCACGCCGACGACACCGACCGCCCGGCCCGGCTCGCCGTACGAGGCCAGGACGAGCGACACGTCGCGCATCTCCTCGGGCCCGTTTTCGGCGCCGATGAACGCCTGGACGCGACCCGTGCCGGCGATCGACTCGAACAGCCGGCCCAGGTAGCTCCGATTCTCGAGCGCCGCGAAGACCCGGCGCAGCTTGTCGCTTCGGTCGAACTCGGGCGCCTCCATGACGTTGAGGAGGCCGTCGCTGAAGACCTCCTCGATGGCCGAGGCGTCGTAGTCGCGGACGGCCGCCACGACCCGGGCGCCGACGTGCTGGACCAGCGCCCCGATCGGGCCGACCGCCTCGATGCGGGTGAGGGCCCGTTCCGCGTCGACCGCGGTGCGGCCGGCCATGAGGCCGTCGAGGATCACCGCCGCGCGGGTCAGGTCCTCCTGCTCCGCCGGCTCGTTGAGGTTGACGAGGACCTGGCGGAGCGCGCCTTCGCGGAAGACGATGATGAGGCTGGCCAGCCGCTCGTTGATCGAGACGAGGTCGATCCGGCGGACATGGGCGGCGCGGGGCTTGGCCGGCGTCGCGATTGCCGCCGTGCGATTGGCCGAGGCCAGGATCGTCGCCGCGAGGCGGAACCACTGCTCGCTGGCGTGCTGGACCTGGCCGAACTGGTGGCGAATCATCAGCTGCTCGACGGGCGAGAGGATCGAGGTCTCGGCGACCGACTCGACGAAGTAGCGATAGCCGGCGTCGGTGGGCACTCGTCCGGCCGACGTGTGGGGATGGGTCAGCAGCCCGGCGGACTCGAGGTCGGCGAGGATGTTCCGGACGGTCGCGCTGGACACGCCGAGGCGGTAGCGCTGGACGAGCGCCGCCGAACCGACCGGCGTCGCGGATTCCACGTATTCCTCGATGACGGCCCGGAGGATCGACTGTGCTCGGGGATCCAGCGAGCCGGGGGTGCGGACGCGTCGCGTCACGGGTGTCAGGCCTCGGCTTTGTGGGCTTCGCTGCGTACGTTAGCACTCTCGATTGGCGAGTGCTAATGAATGCTAGCAGTCGGCCGAGCCGAGTGTCAACGCGCGACCGCCTCAGACGAGCCGCGCGAAGAGCTCGTTCGAAAGGAGCCTGCCCCGCGTGGTCAGGACGATCCGTTCGTCGGTCGTGACGTCGACCAGCTCCGCCGCGAGGGCCCAGCCGAACCAGTCCGCCAGGGGCGGCTCGCTGCCGGCGGCGAGCGGAACCCCGCGGTTGGTCCGGAGGCCGAGGACGACCCGCTCCGACGCGGCGGTCGCGGAATCGATGACCTCCCCGCCACCCGGCGGCGCCGACGGCGGCGACGACCCGTCGGCCGGGACGAGCGCCCGGATGTAGCGATCGAGCGGGGCGGCGTTCCAGCGACGGACGGCGCCGTCGAAGGCGTGGGCGCCCGGCCCGACCGCCTCGTACGGCCGGCGCTCCCAGTAGGCAAGGTTGTGGCGACCCTCATGGCCGGGCCGGGCCCAGTTCGAGATCTCGTAGCCGCGCCAGCCGTCGCCGGCGAGGCGGTGAACGGCGTGGTGATACTCGGCGGCCGCCCGGTCCTCGTCCTGGCCCGGCCGGACCGCGTCGCGCCAGCGCCGCGCGCCGGGTCGGGTCGGCAGGTGGTCGCCGTCGAAGCCGGTCAGTCCCTCGGCGTCCGGATCGTCGAGCGTCAACGCGTACAGCGACAGGTGGTCCGGTCCCAGGGCGAGGGCGCTTTCAAGCGTCTTCATCCAGCCGGTCAGCGGCACGTCCGGCAGGTCGTAGAGCAGGTCGAGGTTGATCGAGCCGATAGCGGCCGCCCGCGCTCCGTCCACCGCATCCCGGACGTCGTCGGGGCGGTGGCGGCGGCCGAGCCGCCGGAGCTCGCCCGGATCGAGGCTCTGGGCCCCGAGCGAGAGCCGGCTGATCCCGGCCCGCCGCTGGGCCGCCGGGTCGCCCCGTTCGTCGGGGCCGGGGTTCGCCTCGAGCGTGATCTCCGCCCCGTGGGCGAGCCCGAACCGCTCGCGGACGAGCTCGACGAGCCGGGCGATCGTCTCGGCCGGCAGGAGTGATGGCGTGCCGCCACCGAAATACAGCGACGAAAGCGGCGGTCGGTCGGGCCCGAAGGCGGCATCGGCGGCGTCGGCCCGCAGGTCGATCTCGGTGAGGAGCGCCTCGATGAACGCATCGACCCGGTTCGTCGGGCCGCGGGCCGCCGCTCCCGCGTAGACGACGAAGTCGCAGTACGGACAGAGCGACACGCAGAACGGGACGTGGACGTAGAGCGCAACCGGCGGCACCCGCACCCCGGCCGCCGCGCCGCCCGGTGCCGCCGATCCCCTCACGAGCTCAGCGATCGCGGGGCGCCTGCTCCCGCGGTCCGATCACGCTCCAGCCGTCCGGCGGTCGCCGGCGGCGCTCGATCTCCTCCTCCTCGCGGCCGCGTGGCCGGAACTGGCCGGCGTGGCCGGTCGCGAGGAAGACCGCGAAGCGCGTCACCGCGTGGCCGAGGAACGCGGCGGCGATCCCGCCGCTGACCCCCGTGACCCAGCCGCCGGCGAGGCCGACGAGCAGGGCCATCGCGAGC
>DASTVH010000126.1:0-7778 GCA_035759195.1 Candidatus Limnocylindrales bacterium | reverse complement strand
CATGCGGCCAGAATACACTACGGCGATGCTTCGAGACCGGAGCGTTTCTCGCGGCGTGACGAACGTCCGCTGCCACCGCCGTTGGCAGACGAGGGTCGCCCGCGTTTCCCGCGCTCTAGCAGCGGCTTGACGTGCTGGCCGGTATAGCTCGCTGCGATCTGGGCCACGTCTTCAGGCGTTCCCGCAGCGATGATCTCGCCGCCGGCCGCACCGCCTTCGGGTCCAAGGTCGATGATCCAGTCGGAGGTCTTGATGACGTCGAGGTTGTGCTCGATGACGAGCACGGTGTTGCCGGCATCGACGAGGCGGTTCAGCACCTCGAGCAGCTTCTTGACGTCACCGAAGTGCAGGCCCGTGGTGGGCTCGTCGAGCAGGTACAGCGTGCGGCCGGTCTGCACGCGGGCCAGCTCGCGCGCGAGCTTCACGCGCTGCGCTTCACCGCCCGACAGCGTCGTCGCCGGCTGGCCGAGGTGGACGTAGCCGAGGCCCACGTCGTTGAGCGTCTGGAGCTTGGCCCGCACGTTCGGGACGGCCGAGAAGAACTCGAGCGCCTCCTCGATCGTCATCTCGAGGACGTCGGCGATCGAGCGACCCTTGTAGTGGATCTCGAGCGCCTCTCGGTTGTAGCGCTTGCCCTTGCAGACCTCGCAGGTCACGTAGACATCGGGCAGGAACTGCATCTCGATCTTGAGGATTCCGTCGCCCTTGCAGTTCTCGCAGCGGCCGCCCTTGACGTTGAAGCTGAAGCGGCCCGGCGAGTAGCCGCGCATCCGCGCCTCGGGGACGCCCGCGAACAGCTCCCGGATCGGGGTGAAGAGCCCGACGTACGTCGCGGGGTTCGAGCGTGGCGTCCGGCCGATCGGGCTCTGGTCGATCTCGACGATCTTGTCGACATGCTCCGCCCCGTCGAGCCGATCGTGGGCCCCGACGGGCTCCCGCGAGTTGTTCAGCGCACGAGCCAGCGCCCGATAGAGCACGTCGGTGACGAGCGTGCTCTTGCCGCTGCCCGAGACCCCGGTCACCGCGGTGAACGTTCCGAGGGGCACCTTCACGTCAATCCCGCGCAGGTTGTGCTCCCGCGCGCCGCGGACGACGAGCCGCTTGCGGTTGCCCTTGCGGCGGATCTCCGGGATCGGCACGGAGCGCTCGCCGCGGAGATAGGCGCCGGTGATCGAGCGCGGCTCGGCGAGGACTGCCTCGAGCGGACCGTTGGCGATGATCTCGCCGCCGTGCTCCCCTGCCCCGGGACCGATGTCGACGACCCAGTCGGCCGTCCGGATCGTCTCCTCGTCGTGCTCGACGACGAGCACGGTGTTGCCGAGATCGCGGAGGCGCGTCAGCGTCGCGATGAGCTTGGCGTTGTCGCGCTGGTGGAGCCCGATCGAGGGCTCGTCGAGGATGTAGAGGACGCCCATGAGCGTCGTCCCGATCTGGGTCGCAAGGCGGATGCGCTGGGCCTCGCCGCCCGAGAGGGTGATGCTCGTCCGATCGAGCGTCAGGTAGTCGAGGCCGACGTCGACGAGGAAGCCGAGGCGGGCCGTGATCTCCTTGAGGATCTGGTAGGCGATCGTCCGCTCGCGTTCGGTCAGGCGCCTGGGGAGGGCGGCGACCCAAGCGAGGGCCTCGGTGATCGAGAGGACCGAGACGTCGTGGATGTTCCGGCCCTCGACGGTCACCGCGAGGATCTCCGGCTTCAGCCGTTTGCCGCCGCACGTCGGGCACGGCCGGGTGACCATGTACTTCTCGAGCTCGGTCTTGATGTAGTCGGAGTCGGTCTCCCGGTAACGCCGCTCGAGGTTGGTGACGACGCCCTCGAACGTCGCCTTGTACGTGTTCTCGCCGCGCTCGTGGCGGTAGCGGACGAGGACCTTCTCGTCCTTGGCCGCGTAGAGCAAGTAGTCGAGCGCCTCCTTGGGGAGGTCGCGGACCGGTGCGTCGTAGGACCAGCCGTGGGCCTTGCAGATCGATTCGAGGATCTTCAACCGCCACGACGCGTCGTTCGGCATCCGGGCCCACGGCACCAGCGCACCCTGGGCGAGGCTCTTGCCCTTGTCGGGGATCACGAGGTCGGCGTCGATCTCCAGCCGCGTCCCCAGGCCGGTGCAGGCCGGGCACGCGCCATGAGGCGAGTTGAACGAGAAGCTGCGCGGCTCGAGCTCGTCGATCGTCGTCCCGTCGTACGGGCAGGTGTACCGCTCGCTGTAGCGGCGCTCCTCGAAGGGCGGCGGCTCGGATCCCGGCCCGCCCGCCGGCGCGATCAGCACGACGCCCTCGCCGAGGCGGAGGGCGGTCTCGACCGAGTCGGCGAGCCGGCCGGCGTCCGGATCGGGCATCGGTGCGCCGGTGGCCGGGTCGATCGGACGACCCGTCGCGTCGCGTTCGGCGTCCTCCGGCGCCTCGGCGTGACGGACGATGAATCGGTCGACGACGACCTCGATCGAGTGGCGCTTGTACTTGTCGAGCGTCGGCGCGTCGGCCAGGTCGTACATCTCCCCGTCAACGCGGACGCGGACGAAGCCCTGCCGCCGGGCCGCTTCGAAGACCCGGTCGCCCTCGGTCTTGCGGTCCTTGATGAGCGGGCCCAGGACGAGGAGGCGGGTCCCCTCCGGCAGGGCCAGGACCTGGTCGACGATCTGCTGGACGGTCTGGCGCTCGATCTCCCGCCCACAGGTCGGGCAGTGGGGGTGGCCGACGCGGGCGAACAGCAGGCGCAGGTGGTCGTAGATCTCGGTGACGGTCCCGACGGTCGATCGGGGGTTCCGGCTGGCGCCCTTCTGGTCGATCGAGATCGCCGGCGAGAGGCCGTCGATCTGGTCGACGTCGGGCTTCTCCATCTGGCCGAGGAACTGGCGGGCATATGCCGACAGGCTCTCGACGTAGCGGCGCTGGCCCTCGGCGTAGATCGTGTCGAAGGCGAGGCTGCTCTTGCCGCTGCCGCTCAGGCCGGTGATGACGACGAGCCGATCGCGGGGGAACGCGACGGTCACGTCCTTGAGGTTGTGTTCGCGCGCTCCGCGCACGACGAGCTGATCCTGGGGCACGATGGCAGTCTACCGGACGAGGACGATATCGAACAGGTGTTCTCAGCCCGAAGTCGTCAGGAGTCGCCATGCTGCCCCGGTTGAGGTCCTGGCTCGAAGCGCTCCGCGCTCGCCTCTGGCTCATTCCGGCCGCCTTCGCGGCCGCGGCGGCGTTCCTCGCCTGGCTCCTCGTGACCGTGGACCGATCGATCGCGCCCGACGTCGAGGGGCCCTTCCTCTTCGGCGGCGGGCCCGAGAGCGCACGGTCGATCCTCTCGACGATCGCCGCGGCGATGCTGACGTTCACCGGACTCGTCTTCTCGGTGACGATGCTCGTCCTCCAGCTCGCCTCCAACCAGCTCTCGCCGCGCGTCACCCGGACGTTCCTGCGCGATCGCAAGAACCAGGCCGTCCTCGGTATCTTCGTGGCCACGTTCCTCTACGCGCTCCTCGTCCTGCGGGAAGTCCGCTCGACGCCGGACGCCGAGTTCGTCCCGTCGATCGCGACGTGGGTAGCCTTCGCGCTGCTCATCGCCTCGGTCGGCGCGTTCATCTTCTACATCGATCACATGGCCCACGCGATGCGGGTCTCGTCGGTCATCGCCAGCGTCGCCGACGAGACGCGGGCGGCGCTCGAGCGGACCTACCCCGAGCCGGTCGGGAGCGCGCCGCCGCCGGACCTGCCCGTCCCGAAGGTCACCGCGATCGTTCCGGCGGGCGATCGGCCGGGCACGGTCCAGGGCGTCGACCTGGATCGGCTCGCGGAGATCGCCCGGGAGGCCGACGCGGTCATCGAGCTGGCAGTCGTACCGGGCGACGCGGTCCCCGCCGGCGCCACGGTCGCCCGCATCCGCGGCGGCGGCTCCGTGGATCCGGCGGCCGTACGCGGTGCGGTCGTCATCGGCGACGAACGGACGATGGACCAGGACCCGCTGTTCGGGGTTCGCCAGCTCGTGGACATCGCGGCCCGGGCGCTCTCGCCCGGCGTCAACGACCCGACGACCGCCAAGCTCGTGATCGACCGGCTCCACGACCTCCTCCGGCTCCTGGCCCGCAGGGCCATCCCGCCCGACCAGCGAGTGGACGAGCGCGGCGCGCTCCGGCTGCTCGTCCCCGGGCCGGACTGGGCGGCCTACGTGGCGCTCGCCTGCGAGGAGATCCGGATCTTCGGCGGCTCGACGCCGCAGATCCGGCAGGGCCTCGCAACCATGCTCGACGACCTAGCGGAGGTCGCCCCCGAGGAGCGCCGTGGCGCGGTCCGGCGACAGCGCGAGGCGCTCACGGGACGCGCCGACAGCTGAGGCGGGCCACGCCGCCGGAGGATCGGGGCCGCCGCGAGCGACGACGGCGACCCGATCAGCCGGGCACGCGGTGGATCTCCAGGATGTTCGGGCCGGTTCCCGGTTCAGCGGTCGAGGCAACGAGGACGACGGGCGAGCCGGCCGGGACGGCCCGCATCTCGCCGAGGAGCCAGGCCATCAGCCCGAGGCGGCCGCCGGCCTCGTCGGGCGGAACGCAGCTCCGGGCGATGACGCCGTGGACGAGTCCCAGCCGGCGGACGACCGTGTCGTCGGGGCCGAAGGCGTAGATCGGGACCCGCGGGCGCAGGGCCGAGAGGATCCGGGCCGTCCGGCCCGTCCGCGTGTAGCAGGCAATTCCGGCGACGTCCCGTTCGGCACCGGCAAGCGTCACCGCGGCGAAGGCCAGGGCCCCGGCGTCGGTCTCGGCCCGTGGCGGTGCGCCCGTGGCGAGGTGCTCCGCGCCGCGCTCCTCGCACAGCCGGCAGATCCTGGCCGCCGCCTCCGCGGCGAGGACCGGGAACGCGCCGATCGCCGTCTCGCCCGACAGCATGATCGCGTCGGCCCCATCGAAGACCGCGTTCGCGACGTCGCTCGCCTCGGCCCGCGTCGGCCGCGGCGAGGCGACCATCGACTCGAGCATCTGCGTCGCGACGATGGAGGGCACGCCGCGGTCGAGCGCCCGCCGGACGAGCTGCTTCTGGATGATCGGCACCTCCTCGTACGGCAGCTCGACCCCCATGTCGCCGCGGGCGATCATCACGCCGTCGACCGCGGCGAGGATCGCGTCGAAGTCGTCGATCGCGGCGCGAGTCTCGATCTTGGCGACGATCGGCGGACCGGCGGGCCCGAGCAGGCCGCGCAGCTCCCGGACGTCGGCGGCTCGGCGGACGAACGACTGGGCCACCCAGTCGGCGCCGAGGGTCAGGGCCCGCGGGACGTCCGCCCGGTCCTTGGCCGTCAGGGCCGGCGCCGACAGCCGGTCCGAGGGGACGCTGACGCCGGCTCGCGAGCGGATGGTCCCCCCGCGGACGATCTCGGCGACGACGTTCCCGCTCTCGTCGACCTCCGCGACCCGGAGCTCGGCGGCCCCATCGGCGAGCAGGATCCGGTCGCCGGTCCGGACGTCGGCGGCGAGGCGGCGATACGTCACGCCGGCCCCTGCCGCGTCGCCCGCCGTGCTGCCGCCGGACGGCCGGAGGACAAATCGTCCGCCCGCCTCGAGCGAGGCGTGACCGCCGGCAAGCGGCCCGAGCCGGATCTTCGGCCCCGCCAGGTCGGCCAGGATGGTCACGTTGCGGCCGGCCGCCCCCGAGGCCGCGCGCACGGCCCGCGCGCCCGCCTGCCGGGTCTGGGGCGTCCCGTGCGAGAAGTTCAGGCGGGCGACGTCCATGCCGGCGTCGACGAGCTCCGCGACGAGGTTCGCCGAGGAGGGGCCGATCGTGCAGACGAGCTTCGTCCGGCGGGGCTGCTCCACGCCCGAACTGTACGGGGTCGTCAGCGCGGCGGCCCGGCCCCGACGAGGATCGCGAGCTCATCGGGCGAGCCGCGCATCCCGGACAGGCTCTCGAGCCACCAGGTCGCGCCGGCCGCCGCGTATTCGGCCGGCGACCACGGCTGCTCGGGCCCGCTCAGTCCGAAGACCGCGACGTCGAAGGCCTCGCCGCCGCGGCTCAGCCGGGCCCGCTCGGCCAGGACCCGGTCGAGCCGCGAACGCAGGTCGTCCGGCGAGAGCGTCATGCCCGATCCGTCGTCGGCGACGGCGATCGCGATCCAGCCGTCCCAGGCGGCCGCCCGCCGCAGGCCGGCGGGGCGCATCGCACCGAACCAGATCGGGGGTCGCGGCTGCTGGACCGGCCGCGGCCCGACCGCGACGCCGCGGACGACGAACGCCGGGCCGTCGTGGCTGACGGTTTCGCCCCGCAGCAGCGCGTCCACGAGCGCGACCGACTCGTCGAGGCGGGCCACGCGCGTCGGCGCGTCGGCCGGCTCGCCGAACGCCTCGAAGTCCGCCGGGTCGCCGCCGGCCCCGACCCCGAGGACGAGCCGTCCACCGCTCAGCCGATCGAGCGTGCCCGCCGCCTGGGCAACGAGCTGCGGGCGGCGGCGCGGGAGGGCGGCAACGGAGACGATGAGGCGGAGCCGTTCGGTGGTCGCTGCCACGCCGGCGAGGGCCACGAACGGGTCGGCAGCCGACGTGCCCATCGACACGCCGAACGAGTCCCAGATGCTGATCCCGTCCCAGCCCGACTCCTCCGCGAGCCGGGCGAGCCGGACGATCGTCGCGGGATCGGCGAGGTCGCCCAGGGGCGCGACGTCGATCGCGAAGCGCACCCGTCAGCGCCGGCGACGGGGCGGGCGGGTGCCCGTCCGGCGCCGGACGTTCGGCGTCACCGTCCGGTCCCAGGTCGGCCGATCGAGCCAGCGGGCCTGCCAGCCCGTGCCGTCGTCGTGTTCGTCGCGAATGCCGGGCAGCCAGTCGGAGGCCGTACCCTCGTCGTGACCCGGCTCTCCGTCGAGCGTGGCTGCGGACTCGTCCTCGGCCGGCAGGACCGTCACGCTCGTGACCTCGAAGGCCGGCCCGGCCGCCTCCGCGGCGGCCGCGGTCCGTTTGCGATCCGCCGCGCCGACGAGCCCGTCGCCCCGGGCCGCCCGCTCCGCGGCGCGGCCGATGATGACCGACTGGTCCTGCTCGAGGACGCGCAGGCGGATCTGCTGGATCTCGTCGCGCAGGGCGGCCGCCCGCTCGAATTCGAGCTGCTTCGCCGCGGCGCGCATCTCCGCCTCCATCCGGGCAACGAGCTTCTCGATCGCGGCCGTGTTCTGGAGCGTCAGCGCCCGGCCGGCCAGGTCCTCCCGCTCGGAGGTGTAGACGACGGTCTTCTCGGCGACGACGCGGAGGCGTTCGTTGAGGTCGTGGATGCCCTTGACGATCGTCGTCGGCTCGATGCCCCGCTCGCGGTTGTAGGCCTCCTGGATCCCGCGCCGGCGGTTCGTCTCCTCGATCGCCGCCGCCATCGACTCGGTCGTCGCGTCGGCATACATCACGACGCGCCCGCCGATGTTACGGGCCGCCCGGCCGATCATCTGGATCAGCGACCAGGAGCTCCGTAGGAAGCCCTCCTTGTCGGCGTCGAGGATCGCCACAAGCGTCACCTCGGGCAGGTCGATGCCCTCGCGGAGGAGGTTGATGCCGACGAGCACGTCGAAGACGCCGAGCCGCAGATCGCGCAGGATCGCGACCCGTTCGAGCGTGTCGACCTCGCTGTGGAGGTACTGGACCTTGACTCCGAGCTCCCGGAGGTAGTCGGCCAGGTCCTCGGCCATCTTCTTGGTGAGCGTCGTGACGAGGGCCCGTTCGCCGCGCTCCACCCGCTGCCGGATCTCCTCGAGCAGGTCGTCGATCTGGCCCTCGGTCGGGCGGACCTCGACGACCGGGTCGACGATGCCGGTCGGCCGG
>DASTVH010000125.1:0-6513 GCA_035759195.1 Candidatus Limnocylindrales bacterium | reverse complement strand
TGACGTCGGGCTGGATGCCGATGCCCCGCAGCTCCTTGACCGAGTGCTGAGTGGGTTTGGTCTTGAGCTCGCCCGTCGCGGCGAGCGCCGGCAGCAGCGTGACGTGGAGGTAGAGGACGTTCGCCCGGCCGACGTCCTTGCGCATCTGGCGGATCGCCTCGAGGAACGGCAGGCTCTCGATGTCGCCCACGGTCCCCCCGACCTCGACGATCACGACGTCCGGATCGCCGTCGCGGGCGACCCGCCCGATCCGCTCCTTGATCTCGTTCGTGATGTGGGGGATGACCTGGACGGTCCCGCCGAGGTAGTCGCCCCGGCGTTCCTTGGCGATGACGGCCTGATAGATGCGACCGGTCGTCACGTTGCTCAGCTGGGTCAGGTTCTCGTCGATGAACCGCTCGTAGTGGCCCAGGTCGAGGTCGGTCTCGGCGCCGTCATCGGTGACGAAGACCTCGCCGTGCTGATAGGGGCTCATCGTCCCCGGGTCGACGTTGATGTACGGATCGAGCTTGAGGATCGAGACGTGGAGACCGCGCGCCTTCAGCAGCCGACCGATGCTGGCGGCGGTGATGCCTTTGCCGAGCGAGGAGGTCACGCCTCCGGTCACAAAGACATACTTCGCCATGGGACAGGTCCTCCGGGGGTTTTTCGAATGCTATCGAAAACGGCTCCCGCGGGCAACCCGATCGAGACGGCCGATCAGCGGCTCAGCGCCCGAACGCGCCCGCCGAGCGCCGCGGCGCGGGTGAGCATGACCCCGGCGACGATGACGACCCCGCCGAGGACCTGACCCGGCCGGATTTCCTCGGCGAGGAAGATCGCCGCGAACACGACCGCGAGGGCCGGGACGAGGAACTGGAGCGCGGCCGTCCTCGTCGGTCCCACGACCCGGACCCCGTTGAGGACGATGACGTTCGAGATGCCGGCCGCCAGGAAGCCCGAGTAGACGACCGCGAACGCCACGTCCGGCCCGAGCGGCAGCGGATCGACCGCCGCGAGCTGGGCGACCGCGATGGGAGCCAGCACGATCGTGCCGGCGACGGTGGCCCACGTCGTCGCCATCAGCGGCGAATGCCGACGCAGGTAGGGCGCGGCGAAGGCCGTGTAGACGCCCCAGCAGGCGGCCGCCGCCAGGGTCATCGCCTCGCCGACGAGCGAGCCGCCGAGCGACAGGCCCGGCCCCGACGCGATGACGATCGCCACGCCGGCGAACGAGACGAGCACGCCGGCGAGCTTGAGCGGGGTGAGGACGTCGGAGCGGGCGACGACCGCGAGGACCGCGACGAAGATCGGCGTCGCCGCGATGAGGAGGGCCGAGTCACCGGCGGCGACCGACGTCAGGCCGGTCGTCCACAGGATCTGGTAGACGCCGAAGCCGAGGGCGCCGAGGGCCATGATCGCGATCAGGTCGCGGCGCGGCAGGCGGATCGTCCCTTCGCGCCAGCGGAGGAGGACGAGGAGCGTCAGCGCAGCCAGAACGAAACGGAGGAACGTGAAGCCGACCGGCGGCAGCTGGGCGACGGCCGACTTGACGACGATGAAGTTGCCGCCCCACAGGACCATGACGCCGACGACGGCCAGCTCGGCGAGGCGCCGCTCGGCGACCGGCACGGCAACGCCCGCCGGCTGGCCGGCGGGCGTTCGGGCGGCCGGCGCGGCCGCGCCTCCCGGCGCGGCCCCATCGGTCGTGCCGATCTACGCGCCTTCGCGATCGAGCTCGAGAATCTCCTCGTCCTGCTCCTCGGTCACCTTCAGCCAGACGAACAGCCCGGCGAGGACGACGAGCGGGATGACGATCAGCGCGGCGAGCGTGATGCCGAGCGCGACGGCGACGGTCTTGAGAGCCTTCATGCGTGGTCCTCCAGTGGGTGGGTTTGGTGGAACGACTCAGGAGTTGCCGGCGGGCGTTCCGGCGCTGGGCGCGGGTTCGGGCGCCCGGAGGGCGGGTCCCCGGGCAATCATCTCGGCGATGTCGTCGCGGGTGAACTCGGCGAGGACGTGTCGCGAACCGGCCTGTCCGCCCATGAGCATGCGCACGACGAACGCGCCGTCCTGCTCGAAGAAGAAGACGTCGCGCGGCTTCTGCTCGTCCATGTAGCGGCCGAGGACGCGGAAGGCCTCCTCGTAGCGACCGGCCGGCGCCTGCGGCTCGGGATTCGGGCGGCCGCGGCGGGCGACCGACTCCTCCATGAACCGGGCGATGTCGTCATCGAGGAACGTCAGGGTCTCCTTCGACTGCTGCCCGATCGACTCGGACCAGGCGCCGGTCGAGCTGCCGGCGACGACGATGCCCTGGACGATGAAGCCGTCGGGCGCCTCGACGAGGAGCACCTCGTGCATCCCGCGCTGATCGAGGAACGCGCCGATCGACCGGAAGACCTCCTCGAAGTCCTGGCGCGGACTTCCCTCGTAGATCCGCATCGGTCTCCTCTGCTCCAGCGGCTGGCCGGCCGGCGGATGACCGGCTCAGGAACCGGTCGTCTGGTCGAGTAGCCCGCGATCCTTGGCCCGGCGGTCGCTGGCCCGGAACACGGCGATCGAGGCGAGTGTAGCCACCGTCCCCGTCGCCAGCAAGAAGAGGACGATCTGGGCGGGCGCCGGGGCGGGAAGTCCGGCGACTGCCGTGAAGAACGAGCCCTCGCCGCCGACAGCCGTCAGGCCGCCCGGGAACAGCGACTGGCGGACGCCCTCGACCCACCAGGTCAGCGGCGTCAGTAGTCCCACGAACTGAAGCGGTTGGGGCAGGACGGCGAGCGGGAAGACGGCACCGCTGACGAGGAAGAGGGCGCCGGCGGCGGCTTCCGGGTACGACCACGATTCCTGGCGGGTCTGGAGGCAGATCGCGGCCATGACGACCGAGATCGCCACGATCGACGTGAGCCCGAGGACCATGACGACGCCGAGGAGGGGCCAGTCGATCCGGCCCGGCTCGAACGGCACGCCGAGGGCGACGACGCCGACCGCCAGCGTGATCGCGGCGCCCATCGCCCCGACCGCGACCCGGGCCAGTCCGCGCCCGAGCAGCACGACGAGGAAGTCGCTCGGGCTGACGTAGACGTAGCGCAGCATCCGGTACCGCTCGCGGTCCTCGAGGATGCTCCAGGCCAATCCGGCGATGCCCGAGACGACGAATGCCCACAGGGCGCTGCCGACGACGACGAACGCCCGGAACTCGGGCCGGCTGCCGCCCGAGATCACCTCGAGCATGACGACGAGGATCAGGGCGGACGACACTGGCTTGGCGACCGAGTAGATGAAGAACAGGACCGGATCGGTCCAGTTCGCCTCCATCTGCCAGCCGAGCCGGGCGGCGACGGCGAAGCTGCGCAGCGTGTCGCCGCCGCTGCCCCGCGTCCGGGCCGGGTCGAACCCGCCCCAGGCCGGTGAGGCCAGGCCGTCGACGGGCAGGTCCCGGGCCGTCATTGCCAGCGCACCGAGAGGCGACCCTCCTTGCGCGCGAGCCGCTCGAGGAGGCGCAACGTCAGCCGGGCGGCCAGCAGGAAGAAGACCGTCATCCCGACGAGGATCAGTGCCTCGATCTCCGGCGACGGCGTGCCCAGCGGGTAGGCGGCGTCGGCGAACGCCAGCTGGCGCATCGCGTCGAGCCCCACGGCGAGCGGCAGCAGCGAGATCGCGAGGGAGCCGACGATGCCCAGCCGGCCGACCGGGAAGTTCAGGCCGGACACGAAGTACACCGGCTCGATCATCAGCTGCGTGAGATGCCACGCCTCGCGGCCCCACATCAGGAACAGGCCGGCGAGAACCATGCCCAGCCCGTACAAGGCGGCGAGCGTCAGGAAGAAGACGGCGATCAGCAGGAACCACTGGTCGATCGCGAACGAGACGCCGTACAGCGTCGTCGCGATCGCGAGCACCGCGACGGCCCGCGTCGAGCTCATCACGAAGCCGCCGACGGCCATCCCGAAGAGGACCGCCATGATGTTCATCGGGGCCGCGAAGTAGAGCTCGAGGTTGCCCTGGCTCTTCTCCCACCAGAGCTGCTGGGCCATCATCCAGATCACGTTGAGCCAGAAGGCCGTCATCGCCCCACCGAGGACCACGAAGCCGACGTATTCGGGCGGCGCCTGGAGGGCGCGATAGACGAAGACGAATGCCGACGTCGCGAGGAACGGCAGGAGGATCTCGAAGAAGACCCAGCTCTTCTCGCGGAACATGCCGGTGACGCGGGGATAGGCCCGGCCGCCGACGGCCCGCAGGTCCGTGGCCAGGATCTGGCGGCGGGTCCAGGCGGCCGCTTCCTGGGGGCTGGCCGTCGGGCGGTAGTTGAACGCGGCGCTCATACGAGGGCCTGCTCCTCCTCACGCTCGCCGGCCTCGTGGGCGGTGTCGCGGGGATCGGGCGTGCGGTCGGGATCGGGCGGCTCGTGCTCGTCGGACTCCTCGTCGAAGCCGCGGCCGACGAGCTCGACGAACACGTCCTCGAGTGACGGCTCCGACTTGCGCAGGGCCAGGATGTGGGAGCCGATGCCGGCGAGGGCACCGACGACGCCGCCGAGGGCGGTGTCGTCCTCGAGCACGAGGTTGACCTCGACGCTCTGGCGCTCCCGGCCGTCGTCCTGGATCGACGCGCTCGTCGCGCCGACCACGCCGGGCAGCCGCCGGAGCGCCGCCGGCCCGCCGTCGAGCCGGTCGAGCTCGAGGCGGAAGACCGACTCTCGCTGGACCCGCCGCTTGAGCTCCTCGGGCGAGCCGAGGGCGAGGATCCGGCCGTGATCCACGATCGCGATTCGGTCGCAGAGCTCGTCGGCTTCGGCCATGTAGTGGGTCGTGAGCAGGACCGTCCGACCGGGGACGGCGGCCTTCCAGGCGAGGATGAGCTCGCGGACGGCGCGGGCCGCCGAGACGTCGAGGCCGAGGGTCGGCTCGTCGAGGAAGAAGATCCACGGGTCGTTGAGGAGGCCCCGGGCGAAGTTCATCTTCTGGCGCTGGCCGGTGGACAGCGTCGCGACCCGCTGTTCCCGCTGCTCGCCGAGGCCGACCGCCTCGATCAGCTCGTCGACGCGCCGCCAGCCGTCCTTCGATGGCAGCCCGTAGAACTGGCTGAACATCCAGAGCTGCTCGCGAACGGTGAGGATGCCGTAGCCCGACTGCTCGCCACCGGCGACCATGTTCATGATCCGCCGGATCTGCTTGGTCTGGCGTTCGACGTCGAACCCGAAGATGCGGGCGGTCCCGCTCGACGGCAGCAGGAGCGTCGTCAGGATCTTGATCAGGGTCGTCTTGCCGGCACCGTTCGGACCGAGCAGCCCGAAGAATTCGCCGGGCGCGACCTCGAGATCGACGCCCTGGAGGGCGACGACCGGGTGCGGCTTGACGTTGTAGACGCGGCGGATGCCGCGCACGTCGATGGCCGGCAAGTCGGGCGAGAGGGACACAGGACTCCCCAGGAACGGCGTGCGGAGGGAGGCGGAGTATACGCCCGGATCGGCGCCCTGAGAAGGGTCCTGTCGTCCGCGGGTTCGACGGAAATCGAACACGCGAGAAGTCGCGGTGAGCCCCCCATCGGGGGCCGGCGCAGCGTCTCAGTCGACGGCGAGGCGGCGCCGGACGGCCCGCTTCGCGCGCTCGAGGACCCGTGGATCACCGAGGACGGTGAACGTCGTGTGCGCGGTGAGGAGGTACGACTCGACCTCGAAGACGAGCTGATCGACGTCCTCGTCCGGCGGCAGACTTCCCGCCTCTCGGGCCAGTCTGACCTGTTCGGTCAGCAGCGCCATCCAGCTCGTCTGGAAGCCCGCGATGCGTTCGCGGACGGGGCCCTCCCGGTCGCCCAGGCTGCCCATCGCCGACGCGAAGAAGCAGCCGCCCGGGAACACGCGCCGCTCGAGGTGGTCGATGAAGGCGTCGGCGAGGGCGACGAGCCGGTCGATCCCGGGGGCGGCGCGCAATGCCGGCTCGAGGACCTCCGAGTCGTAGATCTCGCTGGCCGTCTCGATCGTCGCGAGCTGGAGCTCTTCCTTCGAGCCGAAGTGGGCGAAGAGCCCGCTCTTGCTCATGCCGACGTGACCGGCGAGATCGGCGATCGAGAGGTTGTCGAGGCCGCGGGTCGTTGCGAGTCGCGCGGCCGCCAGGAGAATTGCCCGGCGGCTGCGAATGCCGTCTGATCGCGGCCGTCGCTGCGGCCGCGCCGTGGTATTGGTCATTTGTCCCACCTCGATTCGGGTCGTGGGTCCATGCGGAAGTTAGCACGATCGGTCGTACTTTCTCAACTACCAGATCGCACGACCGTTCGTTCTACTTATTAGAACGCAGGAGAGCCGCCAGATGTTCCACGCCAACCCGTCCGACCCATCCCTGACCTACACGATCCGGTACATCGGGCTTCCGGAAAACGCGGTCCCCTACCGGCCGCGCAGCGCTCGCCGGGCCCGTCGCCTCATCGCGACCGCTGCCGGCGCCGTTCTCCTGACCGCCGGGCTGGCGGCGGGCGTTGCCGCGTCCCGCCCGGGGACGGCGAACGACGCCGGCTCGCCCGATGTGCTCGGCGGGGCGG
>DASTVH010000124.1:0-3581 GCA_035759195.1 Candidatus Limnocylindrales bacterium | reverse complement strand
ACCACGGTCGCCCCCTGGCGTTGGGCGAGCCGCTCGAAGATGCGGGCTCGACGGATGTTGCCGCCCACGGCATGGTCCCCGGTGGCCCGCATGACCATCCACGGCTGGTCGTCGGTCGTCATCGGGATAAGGGCATCTATCGGGCCCGGACGGGAATGCCCTCTCGTCGCAGGATCGCGTCCGCGATCCTGTCTCCGACGATCGGCCAGTCGAACTCGCGCTCCGCGATCGCACGGCCCGCTGCGCCCATCCGCCGCGCCAGATCTGCGTCGGCAAGGAGCCGGGCGCATGCCGCGGCGATCGAGGATGGGTGGTCGTCCGCGGTGACGATGCCCGCGCCGGCTCGCTCGACGATCGCCGCCGTCTCGCGCCGCGGTGTCACGACCAACGGTCGGCCGGCCGCCAGCGAATCGAACAGCTTGACCGGTAACGCGACGTCGGCGTATTCAGTCGCTGGATGCGGGATCGTGAGGACCGTGGCCTGTGCGAGGATGTGGCCCAGGTCCCCGTATGGGGCGGGCCCGATATGGATCCAGTCATCGACGGCCGCCTCGCGTCGCAGCCGCGCGATGAGATCCTCGTCCGCCGGCCCCGTCGCGACGAGCCAGAGGAACAGGCGCAGGTCGGGTACCGACGAGCGGATCTGACGTGCCGCCTCGATCAGCAGATCGATCCCCCTGCCGGGGGCCGCCCCGGACACGAACCCGATCGTCGGCACCCGGGGCCATGGGCCGGGCCGAACATGGGCGGTGACCGTCCCGTTGCCCCCGACGATCACCCGATCACGGTCGAGCCCGACGAGGTCGGCGAACGATGCGGTCGGCACGACATGCCATCGGAACAGGGCCTCGTTTCGACGCCGGACTTCAGTCGCCTCGGCGGCTCGCTCCGGCGACAGATCGATGCCGAACGAGCGTGCCTGCGTCACGACATCGTCGTAGATCGCAACCGCGACGGGATCCGCGTGGGGCCGGATCCGGCTACTCCATTTCAGAGGCGCGGCCTCGGAAGCGGCGAGTCTTGGCGGCAGCCGGGGGCCGCGCAGCAACGCTCGCCATCCCCGTCTCTGGACGGACCGCTGGAACGCAGGCCAATCGTCCACGACCCGGGCCGCCGTGCGTTCCGCGAGACGCTCGAAGATCCGGGCCCGGCGAATCTCGCCGCCCCAGCTCCGGCCGCGGCCGGCCCGCATGACGATCCACGGCTGCGTACGCTGATTCACCAGATCAGCCTAGTCGCCCGCTCGTCCGGCCATGGGCCGCCGCGGAATCGAAGGAGCGCACGAGGGAGCGGTAGGCGGTCGCGGCCGGCGGCCAGCTGAACCGCTCTCGCCCGACGGCAGCGATCCGTTCCCGCCATCCATCGCCTTCGGCGACAAGACGGTCGAGGACCGCCTCGATCGCCGCGGCAAGGTCGGCAGCGTCGGTCGACGCGGCGACCGCGCCCAGGTCGTGCTCCTCGACGAGCCGCTCCATCACCTCGAGGCCGCGGACGACGACGACCGGCGTACCGGCCGCCAGCGCCTCCCACAGCTTGTTCGGGGTCGAGAGGCGCTGGTTGATCGACACCGGCGGCAGCGGGATGAGCGCCACGTCGGCCGAGGCCACCCAGTCGAGGAGCTCGTCGGGATCGCGCGCGGCGAGCGTGTGGTGACGGCCCGCGTACCGCGGGTCGCGGTCGCGGGCGTGGCTCGCCGGCATGCCCCGCCCGAAGCCGAGCAGGACGAGCGCCGCGTCAGGCACGCGGACGACCGCCTCGGCGGCCTCCTCGAGCCCGAGGCCCGGTCCGAGTCGGCCGTGGAAGAGGACGACACGGGTCGCGGCGGGGAGGCCGGTCGCGCCGCGGAGGAGGTCCGGGCGCCCGGGCGCCGAGGGGCGGGGCTCCGGCAGGTTGGCGACGACGAGCGGGGGATGCGCGAGGTCCCAGCGCGCGGCGAGCCGGGCGGCGAGGGCGTCGTTCACGGCCAGGACGGCGTCGGCCGAGTGGGCCCACGCGGCCTCGGTCCGGGCGTGGCGCCCGCGGACGAGGGCCGGCAGCGCGACCGCTTCGTTTGACTCCGCGACGTCGTCGATCGCGTCGTAGATCACCCGGGCAGGGCCGCCGGACGGACCGATCCGGTCGCGCCGACGGGCCTCGAGGGCGGCGGCAATCGTGAGCGAGCCGCAGGCATGGTAGAGATCGGCCGGAGCGAGGTCGCGGGCGAGCGCGGCCCACCAGCCTCGGACCGCGTGCGGCCAGAAGAGCCAGCGGCGGGCGACGAGGACCGGCACGCCGACCGTCCGGGCGACCCGGCGGAGCGTGCGGCGGAGCCCTCCCCCGCCGTGCGGAGTCGCACCGGCCGCCGCTGCGGCCGCGCCCGCCGCGGTCGCGCCCGACGCCGCCTCGCTCGCCCCGAGGACGGCCCAGATGCCGCGCGGTCGGTAGCGGTGAATCTCGATCCGGCCGACAGCGGCCGGGTCGGCAGCGGGCTCACCGACCGTCCCCGGGCGCGCCTCGGCGACCGGCTCCCGCTCCGGCAGCCCGGGAGCGGCGATCGCCGCGATCTCGACGTCGAACCCTTCCGCGGCCAGGGCGCGCGCGATGCGGACGGCCCGCGAGTACGGGGCGGCCGGGCCGCCGACGAGGACCACGGCCCGCCGCCGGGCCGTCGACGAGGTCACCACGGCCGTCCCGTCAGCCGGCCGTACTCGGCCAGCAGGATCGCCATCTGGGCGTCCCAGTTGTAGCGATCGCGGACCGCGGCGAGGGCCCGCTCGCCGTAGGCCGCGCGTTCGGCATCGGGCGCGTCGAGGATCGAGCGGATCGCGCCGGCGATCGAGGCGGCGCTCGTCGGGTCGCACAGGATGCCGCAGCCGGTCTCCCGGACGATCCCGGCCATCCCGGGCAGGTCCGACGCGACGACCGGCACGCCCGACGCCATCGCCTCGAACAGCTTGTTCGGCGTCGTCAGGCGATGGTTGAGGGTCGAGGGCTGGATCGGCATCGCGACGACGTCCGCCGATCCGACCCAACCGAGCAGCTCGGCCGGCGGGACCGCCGGCAGGACGAAGAGGCGGCCGGCGAGCTTCGGCCGGTCGGCCGTCGCCGCGAGTTCCGCCTGGAGCGCGCCGTAGCCGAGCAGGACGAGGGCCACGCCCTCGCCGAGATCCGGGAGCGCCGCGACGAGCTGCTCGATGCCGCGGTCGCGGGAGAAGCCGCCCTGGTAGAGGACGACCCGCGTCGCCGGAGCCAGTCCGAGCCGCTCGTGGAACCGCCGCTCGCGCTCGACCGAGCCCGCCGGCGCCGGTGAGCAGTTCATCACGACGAGCGGCCGCGTCACGCCCCACCGATCGGCCATGACGGCCGCGTAGGGTTCGTTCACCGTCACGACCCGCGTGGCGCGGCGGGCCCAGCGCCGCTCGACCCGCCCGAACAGCCGCCGCGCCGGTCCGGGCAGCCGGGCCAGGTTCGCCGCGTCGACGTAGATGTCCCGGGCGTCGTAGATCGCCGCGGCCGCGTCCCGCCCGGCAAGATCGAGCCCGATCGGAATTCCCATGTAGGCCATCGCGTGGACGAGATCGGCCGGTGGCGCGACCGAACGG
>DASTVH010000123.1:0-2181 GCA_035759195.1 Candidatus Limnocylindrales bacterium | reverse complement strand
GACGGCGTTCCCGCGCCAGCTCGGCACCCAGGCCTCGCCGCGGATCTCCGTCACGACGAACGGCCCGGTGCCGACCTTCACGCCTCCGACGACCGCGTTCGTGGCGGCGTCGATCAGGACGACCCGGTTCCGCCGTACCTGCGGCACCCACACCACCCCGCCGACGACCGCGGGGTCGCCCAACGGCCCGGCGATCGCGATCGACGCCGCGACCGCGTTCGTCGCAGGATCGATTCGCGTGACGCCGGCGGAGCTCGTGACCCAGATCGCATCGGCGGACGCGGCCGTCCAGCCGCCCCCACCCGTGAGGGGTATGCGCGCAGTGACGGTTCCCGACTCGGGGTCGATCCGGGCCACGCCGTCGGCGCCCGTCACCCAGACCGAGCCGAACGCCCCGACGACCCCGGATGCGCCGGAGAGCGGAATGCGCCGGATCACCCGATTTCGCCCGGGCGCGATCTGGGAGACCTCGCCGCTCCCGAAGGAGGTCGCCCACGCGTGGCCGAACGCGAACGTCGCGTCGTACGGGGTGGACCCGACCGGGATCGCGGCCGTGCGCCTGCCGGTCCGGATCGACACGCGGCTGATGGTGCTCGACGTGGTGTCCTCGACCCAGAGCGAGCCTGCGCCGACGCCGAGCCCGCACGACCCGAAGCCGATCGGCGTGCGGCCGACGACGACGTTCCGCCGGGGATCGATCTTCAGCAGTACCGGGGATGCGTAGGCGCTGACCCAGACGAACCGACCCCCGGCGGCCGCCGCACAGGGCTGGATCGAGCCGGGAACCGCGATGCGGGCGACGACACTCGGCCCGGCGGCGGCGTGCGCGACGGTTGCGAGGAGGGCAGTCCCGACGAGCACCGCGGCGATCCGCATGGCGCGGATCTAATCCGATAACGGAGCAAATTGCTCCGGTTTCGGATTACGCTTTCGTTAATGCCCGCTCGAGGGCGTCGCCGAGCTCGACGAGCGCCGACCGGACCGTCGCATGGTCCCCCAGCAGCCCCTCCAGCGAGGCCTGGATCCGACGGAGCGCCGGCCACCCTCGCCGCCACTCCTCGTCCCCCTCGGAGCTGAGCTCGAAGAGCCACGAGCGGCCGTCCGCGGGATTGGGGATCCGTGCGACGTGGCCACGGGCCTCCAGGCGGCGGACGGCATCCGACGCCGTCGTGAGCCGCATCCCGAGCTCCGCCGCGGCCTCGGTGAGCCGAACCGGGGCGCGCACGCCGACGAGGCTCAGCAACGCGTAGTCGCGCGCGTCGACGCCGTCGGCGGCGAGCTCCCGCTCGACCAGGCGGCCGACCCGCTGGTGCGCCGCGACGACGAGCAGCAGGATCGAGAGCCGGCTCTCCCCGGAGGTCGGTCGGTCGGCCACGACCGGGATTCTGCTCGAACGCCGCGTCGGGGTCTGGCGTCCGCTTGCGCAGGCGGTCGATCTCGTAGAAGCTTCGGCCGAGGCACGCGAGACCGTGGGTCACGTTTCCGACATCCTCGAGAGCAAGGGCCGGGACGTCCTCCGGATCGATGGGTCTGCGACCGTCTACGACGCGATCGCGAAGATGGTCGAGGGCAACGTCGGCGCGCTCCTCGTCTACGACGGCGAGCGGCTCGAGGGAATCGTCACGGAGCGCGACTACCTCCGCCGGGTGACCATGCAGGGGCGCGACGAGCGGACGACACCGGTGCGGGAGATCACGACCACCGAGGTCGTATACGTCGGCCCGGACGCGTCGATCGACGAATGCATGGCCGTGATGACGGAGCGACGCATCCGGCACCTTCCCGTCCTGACAGGCGACCGCGAGGTCGTCGGGATCGTCTCGATCGGCGACGTCGTCAAGTTCCAGTCGACGGAGCAGGAAGTCCAGATCCGCTTCCTGACCGAGTACATCTCCGGGTAGCGGCGCCGAGGCAGGGGCCGGAGACCGGGCCGGCCGAAAAACCGCTGCTCGGGCCGACCTACACTGGCCCGATGGACGAGCGTGGCCTGGCGCTGCTGGAGCTCCCGGCGATCCTCGAGCGACTCGAGGCGGCGGCCGCGAGCGAGCCCGGGCAGGCCCGCGCCGCCGCCCTCTTGCCCACGGCCGACGCCAACGAGGTGCTTCGGCGCCAGCGCCGGACGACGGAAGCGATCGCGCTCCTCGACCACGCCGCCGAGCCGGAGCTCGGGGACGTCCGCGA
>DASTVH010000122.1:0-5347 GCA_035759195.1 Candidatus Limnocylindrales bacterium | reverse complement strand
TGCTCCACGATCTCGGCGATCCGCATCTCGGGATCCGCGGTGCGCTCGTCGCGGGCACGAACGGCAAGGGCAGCGTCCTGGCCCTCGCCGCGGCCGCCGTCCGTGCGGCGGGCCTGCGGGCCGGCGAGACGCCGAAGCCGCACCTGGTGACGTATCGCGAGCGGATGCAGATCGCCGGCCGGCCCGTCGATCCGGGGACGTTCGCGGCGCTCACGAACCGCGCCCTGTCGGCCGCCGACCGTATCTCCCGTCGCCTCGGCGAGCCGACCGAGTTCGAGCTGCTGACCGCGATGGTGTTCCGCTGGTTCGCCGACGAGGGCGTGGACCTGGCCCTCGTCGAGGTCGGGCTCGGGGGGCGGCTCGACGCGACCCACGCCTGGGACGGCGGCGTCGCGGCGATTACGAACGTCGATCTCGACCACACCGACCGGCTCGGCGCGACGATCGCGGCGATCGCGCGCGAGAAGGCGGCGATCATCGAGCGCGGCGACGTGGCGGTGACCGGCGCGACCGGTGAGGCGCTCGGGATCGTCCGCCGCCGGGCCCGACGGATGGACGTTCCGCTCACGGTCGTCGAACCGCCGCCGGTCCTCGGCCTGTCGCGCGACGGGATCGAGGTCGAGCTGCCGCGGCTCGGCCGGACGTTCGTCGGGCTCCGCGGCCGCCACCAGGCCGCGAACGCCGCCGTCGCCCATGCGCTGCTCGACGCCCTCGGCGAGGCCGGGATCGCCGACGTCCCCGACGCGGACCGCCTCGCCGGATTCGCCGCCGCCCGCTGGCCCGGCCGGCTCGAGCTGCTCGAGGTCGACGGCCGCGAGGTCCTGCTCGACGGTGCCCACAATCCCGCCGGCGCGGCCGCCCTCGCGATCGCCCTCGACGACCTGCGCCCGTTCCTGCGGTCGGGCCCGCTCACGCTCGTCGTCGCCTCGATGGCCGACAAGGACGCTGGCGGCGTCGTCGCGGCGCTCGCGGCCGCCCGGGCGCTCGATGGCGCCTGGATCGTCGCCACCCGGATCGACGCGCCACGAGCCCTCGCCGCCGACGAGCTCGCTGCGGCCTGGCGCGCGGGGCGGCCCGACGTGACCGTCACGACCGAACCCGATCCGGGGGCGGCGCTCGGCGCGGCGATCGCCGGCGCCGACGGCCCCGTCGTCGTGGCGGGTTCGCTCTACCTCGTCGGCTTCGCCCGCGCACGGCTCGTCGACGATCCGCTGCTGCGCGACCCGCCCGAGGCGCTCGCCACGTGACAGGTGAGCGAACGCGGCCGGCGACGCCGGCGCCGATGACGATCGGGCAACGCGTGTTCGACTGGGGCGAGCGGACGTACGTCATGGGCATCGTCAACGCGACCCCCGATTCATTCTCTGGCGACGGCCTGCTGGCGTCAGGGTCGGACGGGGTCGTCGATCGTGCGGTCGCCCAGGGTCGGGCGATGGTCGCCGCCGGAGCCGACCTGCTCGACGTCGGCGGCGAATCGACCCGGCCGGGGCACGCTCCCGTTGCTCAGGACGAGGAGGCCGGCCGCGTCGCCCCGGTCGTCGCCGCGCTCCGAGCAGCCCTGCCGGACGTGCCGCTCAGCGTCGACACGACGAAGGCTGCGGTCGCCTCGGCCGCCCTCGCCGCGGGCGCCGACCTCGTCAACGACGTCTGGGGCGTCGCCGAGGACGATGCGCTCGCCAGGGTCGCGGCGGAGCACGGCGTCCCGATCGTCCTGATGCACAACCGCGCCGAGGCCGTCTACGACGACCTCATCGGCGAGGTCGTCGCCGACCTCCGGGCCGCGGTCGAGCGGGCGGTCCGGGCCCGTGTCGCGGAGGAGCGGATCATCGTCGACCCGGGCTTCGGGTTCGGCAAGACCGCCGAACACAACGTCGAGCTCCTCCGCCGGCTGGCCGCCCTCCGGGTCCTCGGCCGGCCGATCCTTCTTGGTACTTCGCGCAAATCGACGCTCGGTCGGATCCTCGATTTGCCGGAGGATCAGCGGCTCGAGGCGACGTTGGCGACGACCGCGCTCGGGATCGCGGCCGGTGTCGGCATCGTCAGGGTCCACGACGTCGAGGCGAACGTTCGCGCCGCGCGGGTGGCGGATGCGATCATCCGCGGATGGCGGCCGCCGGCCACCGGCGAAGGAGACGCGCGCTGAGCGACCGGATCATCCTCTCGAACATGCGGTTCCAGGGCCGTCACGGCTATTACGACCACGAGTTGACGACCCCCCAGCCGTTCCATGTCGACGTCGAGCTCGTGCTCAACCTCCAGCCGGCCGGCATCGACGACGACCTCGACAAGTCGGTCGACTACGCCCGCGTCTACGAGGCGACCCGCCAGATCGTCGAGTCCACGTCATTCCGGCTGCTCGAGGCGCTCGCCGAAGCGCTGAGCCACGAGATCCTGGCCGAGTTCCCGGTCACCGAGGTCGGCATCCGCATCCGCAAGCCCGAGGTCGAGCTCGGCGGCCCGCTCGACCACGCCGCCGTCGAGATCTGGCGCCGCCGACCGAACGGCTGACCGGCCCACGACGCCCCTGCGGTCCCCTTCGCCGGCGCGCCTCAGGGGTTGGCCGGCCGGATCGCCAGCGTCACGTCGATCGCCAGCCGCTCACCACCGCGCAGGATGTGCAGCGTGATCGTGTCGCCCGGCGCGAACTGGGAGAGGACCGCGTTGAGCGGATGCTGGCTGTCGATCGTGATGTCGTTGATCGCGGTGATGATGTCGCCGGCCTCGATCCCGGCCGCGGCGGCCGGGCTGCCGCGCGTGATCGGCGGCCGGCCGGCGGTGTCGGGCTCGCGGGCGACGAGGGCGCCCTGCTCGACGGGCAGGTTCTCGTCACGCGCCTTCTGGGCGTCGATCGGCTCGTAGCGAATGCCGATGAACGGCCGCTGGAGCTCCTCGCCGGCGAGCGCCTGCTGCATGAGCGGCTTCGCCAGGTTGATTGGAATCGAGAACCCGATCCCCGACGAGTCGCGGGCGATCGCGGTGTTGATCCCGACGACCGCGCCGGACGCGTCGAGCAGCGGCCCGCCGCTGTTTCCGGGGTTGATCGCGGCATCGGTCTGGATGAGGTTGTCGAGGTCCCCGCCCTCGGTCTGGATCGCCCGACCGGTCGCCGAGACGATGCCGCTCGTGACCGTGTTCGAGAACGTGCCCAGCGGGCTGCCGATGGCGACGACGAGCTGGCCGACCCGCAGGTTGTCGGAGTCGCCGAGCGACGCGGCCGGCAGGCCGTCAACTTCGATCTTGACGATCGCGAGGTCGGTGAGCGTGTCGATGCCGTAGATCGAGCCCTCGTAGCGGAGCCCGTTCTGGAGCTCGACCGTGAGGCTGTCGCTGCCGGCGACGACGTGGCGGTTCGTCAGAATCCAGCCGTTCGAATCGAAGATGACGCCGGAGCCGACGCCCTGTTGTTCGAGATCGGGTGCGGTCGGGTCGACGCCCGCGACCATGATCGAGACGACCGCCGGCCCGGCCTTGGCGGCAACGTCCACGACGGCCGACGACTCGTCGATCGTGATCGGCTGGCGGACGGTCGCGTCGGAGGCGTTGCTCGTGGGTGCCGGCGTCGGCTGGTCGAGGGCGCCGCTCGCGGTGAGCGCGGCAAAGGTGCCGCCGGACGCGAGGACCGCCGAGAGGAGCGCGGCCCCGAGGACGACGCCGGCGCCTGCGCCGCCGCCGCGCGACGAATCCGCCTCCACGCGGGCCCGTGGCACGGTCTCGAACCAGCGCTCCGGGGTCGGGGTCGTGTCGGGCTCGGTCCAGCGGGGCGACGCCCAGTCGCTCCGTGGCTCGGGCGGCGGCGAAAACGACGCGCCCTGCGCCCGCGGCGGCATCCAGGAGCTGTGCCCCTCGCTCACGGTGCCCGACGCCGGGGCGTCGGGCGGTGGCTCGATCGGGGCGCCATCCGGCGGCGGCGTGAACGCGGCCGTCTGGTGTGGCTGCGTCTCGGCGTTGGGGTCCGGGTTTCGATGATCGGTCATGGGGGTCCCGTCTCGGTTCGTGTGCGGCCGGCACGGCGGTGGGCGAGCGACATTCTCAGCCTGAGGACTCCCGGTTCAGGCTCGGAGCCCCGGTCGGTGAAGAATCCACCATCTTCGGCCCGCCCGCATCGAGCGATCCGGCCGGTCCGAGGTACGTGACCCCCGCCGGGCGATCTGTCGTTCCGACGGCTCCGCCCGGCTCTCGGACTGCCGGTCCGGCGACGTCGCCCGGATCGCTTGCGTCCGGCTCCTCCTCGACTCGCGGGTCGCGGGGCAGGAAAACCGAGAAGCGCGAGCCTGTGCCGAGGCGGCTCTCGACCGTGACCGTGCCCCGGTGCATGTCGACGATCGAACGGACGATCGCGAGGCCGAGGCCGCTGCCGCTGCCGCGTGCCTCGTTGGCCCGCGAGCCACGGTAGAAGCGGTCGAAGATCCGGGGCAGCTCGCTCGCGTCGATCCCGACCCCCGTGTCGTTCACCTCGATTCGCGCGCCGTCCCGGTGGGGCGTCACCGCGACGTTGATCGAGCCGCCGGGCGGGGTGAACTTGATCGCGTTGGCGACCAGATTCGTCACCACCTGGCCGACGCGCTGCGGATCGTGGCGGATCCGGAGCGGGGCATCGGGCAGGCTCAGCGAGAGCGAGACGCCGCGCCGGTTCGCGGCCGGCATCGCCTGCTCCACGGCCGATTCCACGGCGGCCCGCACGTCGTCCGGCCGGAGATCGAGCAGGACGAGGCCCGAATCGAGCTTCGAAAGCTCGAGCAGGTTCTGGGCGAGCCAGTCGAGGCGCTCGAGCTGGACCCGACTCGCCTCGAGAAATTCGGCCCGGGCTGCGGGGTCCTGGCCGGCCTGGGCGGTCAGAAGCTCGTTGAAGGTCAGGAGCGCGGCGATCGGCGTGCGCAGCTCGTGGGAGACGTCGGCCAGGAAGTCGCGGCTCCGGTCGCGGTCGTGGCGGATGATCGCGACGCTCTCTTCGAGCCGATCGGCCATCGCGTTGAACTGGATCGCCAGCTCGCTCAGCTCGGACGATCCGGCACGCGCGTCGGTGAGCTCGATTCGTTTGCTCAGATCGCCTTCGGCGAGCGATCGGGAGGCCTCGGTCAGGCGGCGGAGCGGGGTCGTGAAGCGGAGCGCGGTGCCCGCGGCGACGACGATGGCGAGACCCAGGGCGACGACGCCGACGGCGGCAAGCAGGCTCGTGACGTTGGCGATCGCGGTCTGGCGGAACGTATACGGATTCGAGAGTGTGACTTCGATGACGTACGGGAAGCGGCTCCGCGTCGACTGGTGCCAGTACGGGTCGGCACGGAGGTTCTCCCGCGACTGGCCGACCACCGGGTCCCCCTGCAATTCGGCGTGGAACGTCCCGTTG
>DASTVH010000121.1:0-6602 GCA_035759195.1 Candidatus Limnocylindrales bacterium | reverse complement strand
CCGCCGAAACCAGGGCCGCCTCGAGGGCGAACGGGTAGGGTGAGGCCGGAACGGTCGCCCGCGGTCCGGCCGAGCCCTCCGCCACGCCTCGTCGCCGCCGGCCGAGGCCGACCGCGTCTTCGATCATCCGCTCGACCCCGGAGCCGGTTCGTCCGACCGTCGCGTGCACCGGCGCGACGAGGAGCTGGGCGAGGCGGCCCGTGTCGATCTCGATGCCGCGGGCGCGGGCCTCGTCGGCGTGGTTGAGGGCGACGACGATCGGGAGGCCGAGATCCCGGCAGGCGAGCGCCAGCGGCAGGTGGCGGGCGAGGGCGGTCGCATCGAGCACGACGACGATCGCGTCGGGCCGTTCGGCGAGGAGCAGCTCCCAGAATCGGCGCTCGCCGGCCGGCCGGTCGACGATCGAGGTGGCGCCGGGCAGGTCGACGAGCCAGGCCGGAGGGCGCGCCGGACCACCGGCCTCGCGCGGCGTCCCGCCCGAGCCGGATCGGATGCGGTGGCGCTCGCCCGCGACGGTCGTTCCCGGCGCGTTGACCGTCTCGACGAAGCGGCCGCTGGCCCGGGACAGGATCGTGGACTTGCCGACGTTGGGCCGGCCGACGAGGGCGACGACCGGCTCTGTCGGGAGCGCCGCCGTCGCAGCGGCCGGCAGCACCAGAGAGGCCGCGATGGCAGACGAGGTGGGCGCCGCCGGTGCGCTGACCGTCATCGCCGCTCGCCGGCGCTCGCCGGCGGCTGGCCGATCGCGATCGTCGCGGCGACGCGGCGAGCGACGGCGACCCGGGCCCGACCGACGCGGACGATGAGCGGTCCGCCGAACGGCGTCGCGCTCTCGACCAGGAGCTCGACTCCCGGCCGAATGCCTTCCCGGGCGAGCTCCGCCGCGTGGTCGTCGAGGACGGCCTCGACGAGCGCCGGCTCGCCGCGGCGGAGCGTGGCAAGACGATGCGGCGCGGTCGGGGGGACCATGTCCCCAGTGAGCCAGTCGTCCGCCGGTTGCGCGAACTGTCCAAGGGCACCTTCGCCCGTGACGAAAGGCACCTTGAATTCCGGGACCCGCGAACGAGCGCGAGACGGCTTCCGCGCGCTCCTGACGGGACGCAAGGCGGTCCGGTTCGGTCTGGCGGGTTGCACGATCGCACGGCTGCTCGTAGACTGCCCGGACACGGCCGCGTCAGGTCGGGCCGTGAATGCACACGGAGACCACATTGGGTCTGTTCGATGGTCAGGATCGCCGCCGCGTTGCCGTCGTCGTGACGAGCGACGGCCGCCGCATCCAGATGCCAATCGACGGCTCCGGCCTCGACGACGTATCGCTCCTCGGGATTCTTCGCTCGCTCCTTCTTGGGCTGGACGGCCTTCTCGGGCTTATTACCGGCTCCCGGCGGGAGAACGGAGGACCTCGGAGAGACGGGCGCTAGCCGCCGAACGACTCACCGAAGACCGAAGGGACCCTCGCCGGGTGGCGAGGGTTTTTTGTTGCTCACGGCCACGGATGGGAGACGAGCGATGACGATGACGAAAGGGGACTCGAGCCGACCGCCCAGTCCCACCGCGCGGCGGAGCCACGTCCCGGGCGACGGGACCGCGCACGCCGCGGCCGTCGAGGGGGCCCGTCGCGCGATGCTCGCGGACGCCCGGCCCCGCAACCGGACCCGGATCGGCGCCGACGTCGTGTGCGAGGCACTCATGCGCCAGGGCGTCGACGTCTTCTTCAGCTATCCCGGGGGCGTGATCCTGCCGCTGTACGACGTGCTCGGCGACTACCCCGAGATCCGTCACGTTCTCGTCCGCCACGAGCAGGGCGGCGCCCATGCCGCCGACGGCTACGCTCGCGTCACCGGCAAGGTCGGCGTCTGCATGGGCACGTCCGGCCCGGGCGCGACGAACCTCGTGACCGGCATCGGCACCGCGCTGCTCGACTCCGTCCCGATGGTCGCGATCACCGGCAACGTCCCCGGCGTCCTCATCGGCAAGGACGCGTTCCAGGAGATCGACATCAACGGCATCACGCTGCCGATGACGAAGCACAACTACCTGGTCCGCGATGCCGACGACCTGCCGCGCGTATTCGCCGAGGCCTTCCACATCGCCCGCACCGGCCGGCCCGGCCCGGTCCACATCGACATCACCAAAGACGCGCTCCAGCAGGAGACGAACGTCCAGCACCCCTCCGACGAGGACGTCGTCGCGGGCTTGCCGGGCTTCCGGCCGAACCTCGATGCAAACGGTCGCCAGCTCAAGCTGGCCGTCGCCGAGATCGCCCGGGCGAAGCGGCCCGTGATCCTCGCCGGCCACGGCGTCCTCCACGCCCAGGCCTGGGACGACCTCGTCTCGTTCGCGGAGAAGACCCAGATCCCGGTCGCCCACACGCTCCTCGGCGTCGGCGCCATCCCCGAGGACCACCCGCTCAGCTACGGCTACATGGGGATGCACGGCTGGAAACACGTCAACCGGGCGATCCAGTCGGCCGACCTCCTGTTCGCGATCGGCATGCGCTTCGACGACCGGGTCACCGGCAACGTCCGGACCTACGCGCCGTATGCCCGGATCGTCCACGTCGACATCGATCCGGCGGAGATTGGCAAGAACGTCGCGGTCGAGGTCCCGATCGTCGGCGACGCCGGCCGCGTTCTGCGGGCGCTCCTGCCGATGGTCGCCGCCGTCGACCCGGCCGATCGGACCGACTACTTCGACCAGCTCGCCGAATGGCGCCGCGAGTCCGAATCGAGCTCGTGGCACGGCTCGGGTGCCTGGCGCGACGGCCTCCTGTCGGCCGACTACGTCGTGAGCCGGATCGGCGAGTTGACCGATCATCGGGCGACGTACGTCGCCGACGTCGGCCAGAACCAGATGTGGCTTGCCCGCTACACGGGCTTCCGGGAGCCCAACTCGCACGTCAGCTCCGGCGGCCTCGGGACGATGGGCTTCAGCGTGCCGGCGGCGATGGGAGCGGCCCTCGGCCGGCCCGACCGGGAGACGTGGGCGATCACCGGCGACGGCGGCTTCCAGATGACGTCGCAGGAGCTGATGACGCTCGTCCAGGACCGGATCCCGGTGAAGATCGCCCTCTTCGACAACAAGAAGCTCGGCATGATCCGCCAGTGGCAGGAGATCATCTACGCCGGCAACTATCACTCGGCCCACCTGATGGGGCCGGACTACGTGAAGCTCGCCGACGCGTACGGGATCCCGGCGTTCCGGGCTCAGACGCCGGACGAGGTCGACGACGCGATCCGGGCGGCCCAATCGGTCGACGGCCCGGCCCTCATCTGGTTCGAGATCGCCGAGGAGCAGAACATCTTCCCGATGATGCCCGCCGGCAAGGGTCTCTCCGACCTCATCGAGAAGTGGGAAGGGGCCGACGAGTGAGCGGGGACTCGAGCTCGAACGGTCGGGTCCCTGACCCCGCGGCGACGCCGGCCGCGACGCCGCCCGCCGCGTCCGTCCCGGCTCACGCGGCGGCGCCGCCGGCCCGGGCGCTGCCGGGGGGCGGCGAGATCCGCCGCCACACGCTCATCGCGATCGTGCTCGACAAGCCGGGCGTCCTGAACCGGGTCGCCTCGCTCATGCGCGCGCGCAACTTCAACATCGATTCGCTCGCGGTGTCGCGGACCGACCAGCCGGACGTCAGCCGCATGACGATCACCCTCCGTGGCGACGACGTCGCCGTCGAGCAGGCGGCCAAGCAGCTCTATCGGCTCATCGACGTGCTGAAGGTCCAGGACGTCACCTCGGAGCCGACGATCGGCCACGAGCTGGCGCTCGTGAAGATCCGGGCGACCGATTCGAACCGGGCCGAGGTGATGAAGCTCGTCGAGCTCTCCAAGGGCCGGGTCGTCGACCTCGCCACCGACGCGCTCGTCGTCGAGGTCACCGGGACCGAGGCCGAGGTCGACGCGTTCGTCGCGCTCGTCCGCAACTACGGCATCAAGGAGCTGGTTCGAACCGGGGCCGTCGTCATGGCGCGCGGCTCATCGTCGATCGAGGAGGCAGTGAAGCGATGACCGCGAGGATGTACTACGACAACGACGCCGATCCGTCGGCGCTGGCGGGGCAGAACGTCGCGATCATCGGGTACGGGTCGCAGGGGCACGCGCATGCCCTGAATCTCCACGAGTCGGGCGTCGACGTCGTCGTCGGGCTGGCAGCCGGGTCGAAGAGCCGGCCCCTGGCCGAGGAGGCCGGCCTTCCGGTCGCCGACGTGGCCGACGCCGTGCGGGCCGCTGACGTCGTGATGATCCTCGTTCCCGACACGGCTCAGAAGGCCGCCTACGACGCCGAGATCGGGCCGAACCTGCGGGCCGGTCAGCTGCTGATGTTCGCCCACGGCTTCAACATCCACTTCGGGCGGATCGACCCGCCGGGCGACGTCGACGTCGGGATGGTCGCCCCGAAGGGCCCCGGCCACCTCCTGCGCAGCGTCTACCAGGCCGGCGGCGGCGTGCCGGCGCTGTTCGCCGTTCACCGCGACGCGACCGGGACCGCTCGGGCCCGTGTGCTGGCCTATGCCCGGGCCCTGGGCTGTACTCGGGCCGGCGTCCTCGAGACGACGTTCGCCGAGGAGACCGAGACCGATCTGTTCGGCGAACAGGCGGTCCTCTGCGGCGGGACGGCCGCGCTCGTGAAGATGGCCTTCGAGACGCTCGTGGAGGCCGGCTACCAGCCCGAGCTGGCGTACTTCGAGACGATGCACGAGCTCAAGCTCATCGTCGACCTCATGTACCGCGGCGGCCTCAACTTCATGCGCTTCAGCGTCAGCGACACCGCCGAGTACGGCGACTACGTCAGCGGGCCGCGGATCATCGACGAGCGCGTCCGCGAGACGATGCGGACGGTCCTCGGCGACATCCAGAACGGCTCCTTCGCCGAACGCTGGATCGCCGAGAACGATTCGGGCCGGGCCGAGTTCGAACGGCTTCGGGCCCAGGATCGGGACCACCAGATCGAACAGGTCGGAGCCGCCCTCCGCGCCCAGATGGCCTTCCTCGACCCGGTCGTCGTCAAGGCCGGTCAGGCCCAGGCGGCCGCTACCGGCGGGAGGTCCCGGTCGTGAGCGGACCGGCGGTCGCTCCGGGCTCCGTCCGCATCTTCGACACGACGCTGCGCGACGGCGAGCAGGCGCCGGGCGCCGGCCTGACCGCCGCCGAGAAGCTCGAGGTTGCCCGCCAGCTCGCCCGGCTCAGGGTCGACGTCATCGAGGCCGGCTTTCCGGCCGCTTCTCCCGGGGACTTCGAAGCCGTCCAGAGAATTGCCCGCGAGACGAAGGGCGGCATCGCGGTCGCCGCCCTCGCCCGCTGTCGCGACGGGGACCCCCAGCGGGCCGTCGAGGCGATCCGCGTCGCCGAGCGCCCGCATCTCCACGTCTTCATCGCGACGAGCGACATCCACCTCAAGCACAAGCTCCGCCTCTCGCGCGACGAGGCGCTGGCCGAGGCCGTGCGCTGGGTCCGCTACGGCCGGGAAGCGCTCGGCACGGATGCCGAGATCGAGTTCAGCGCCGAGGACGCCTCGCGGACCGACGTCGACTACCTCATGAAGGTCTACGAGGCCGTCGTCGAGGCCGGCGCCACGACCGTGAACATCCCCGACACCGTCGGCTATGCAATCCCCTCGGAGTTCGGAGCGCTCGTCGGCCGGGTCGTGGACCTCGTCGGTCGCGACGCGACGGTCAGCGTCCACTGCCACAACGACCTCGGCCTCGCGACGGCGAACACGCTGGCCGCGGTCCAGGCGGGCGCCCGCCAGGTCGAGGTGACGATCAACGGCCTCGGCGAGCGGGCCGGCAATGCGTCACTCGAGGAGGTCGTCATGGCCCTCCGGACCCGCCCCACCCAGTTCCCCGAGCTGGCCAGCGGCGTCCAGACCGAGCAGATCACGGCGGCCTCGCGCCTCGTCAGCTACCTGACCGGGTTCGCCGTCCAGCCGAACAAGGCCGTCGTCGGCGGCAACGCGTTCGCCCACGAGTCGGGGATCCACCAGGACGGGGTCATCAAGAATCCTCTGACGTACGAGATCATGACGCCCCAGTCGGTCGGGCTGACCGGCAGCCAGCTGACGATCGGCAAGCTGTCCGGGCGTCGCGGCCTCCAGGGCAAGCTGCGCGAGCTGGGCCACGAGGTCGACGGCGAGGCGCTCGACGCGCTCTACCGCCAGGCGATCGCCCTCGCCGACGCGAAGAAGGAGGTCACCGACGCCGACCTGCTGGCCCTCGTCGAGCAGCGCGCGGCGGAGGTGCCGGCATCGGTCGAGCTCGTCGGCTGGAGCGTCACGTCGTCGCACGGCGGCAAGGCGACCGGCAGCGTCTCGCTGACGGTCCGCGGCGAGGACCGGGCGACCGAGGCGACCGGCAACGGCCCGGTCGACGCGCTCTACTCGGCCGTCGACCAGGCCCTCCAGCCGGCCCTCGGCTGGCGTCCGGTCCTGACCGAATACGAGATCAAGGCCGTCTCGGCCGGGGAGGACGCCCAGGGCCAGGTGCTCGTCCGCTGCCGGCGTTCCTCGGACGAGGGCCCCGGTGCCCTCGTCGTCTCCGGCCACGGGTTATCGACGAACATCATCGAGGCCTCGCTCGAGGCCTACCTGGTCGCCGTGAACAAGCT
>DASTVH010000120.1:0-17175 GCA_035759195.1 Candidatus Limnocylindrales bacterium | reverse complement strand
GGGCGACCCGGTGGCGATCGCGATCGTCCGGGCCCAGGGCGTGTCGCTCGGCCAGACGGCGCTCGCAGCCGCTCGGCAGGTCGGGATCGAACGGCTGCCGTTCGCCCTGGCGCTCGCCGGCGGCGTCCTCCGCCACGCCGGCGCCGCGCTCCGCGAGACGATCGTCGCCACGGTCCTCGCCGAGGCGCCCCAGGCCTCGATCGTCCGGCCAACGATCGAGCCGGCCGCCGGCGCGCTCCTCCTCGCGTTCGACCGGGCCGGCATCGTGGTGACCGAGGCCGTCGAGGCCCGCCTCCGGGCGACGCTGCCGCCGGCCGATCTCTTCGACACCCACCCGGCGTCGGCCGCGGAGCGCCGCTGACGCCGGCGGTCAGCTCGGCCCAGGACGGCCGCCAGACCGTCGGCCCAGCGTGGCGAGGCGCCGCCGACGGACGGGTCAGGCGGCCGCGCTGCGCGGATCACGCGGACCAGGAGCGCTCTCAGGCATCGGCATCGAGGAGATCCCGAGCCCCGCGGCGAGGTCCAGGGGGACCCTTCAATGGGCCGCGGCGAGCGAGGCGGCGGATCGCGACCGGTTGCAGGCGTCCCGCCAGGACAGCCACCGGCGTCCGGCCTCGACCGGCCAGTCGGGCCCGCCGAAGCCGAGCGTGAACTGGGAGAAGCCCATGCCGACGTACGTCTCGGCGTCCTCGGCGAGGAAGCGCTCGAGATCGTCGGGCTGGACGCCGACGCCCCACTCGATCCCGGCCGGATCCCGGCCGACGACCGCACACCAGCGGAGGAGCGCGGCGACCTTCGGCTCGAGCTCGGCCGGCTGGTCCGGGAAGAAGGCGTGCCAGCCGTCGGCGTGTTCGGCGACGAGGCGGAGCGTCCGCTTCTCCCCGACACCGGCGATGAGCAACGGCGGGCGGCGGACTGGCGGCGGGTTCAGCCGGTCGAGCCGCCGCTCGATCGCCCCGATCGACTCACCGAGGTGGGCGATACGGGTCCCGAACGTGCCGTACTCGAACCCGTACTCCTCGTAGTCGCGGCGGTTCCAGCCCGCGCCGAGGCCGAGGACGAGCCGGCCGCCGCTGATCCGGTCGACGGTCCGGGCCATGTCGGCGAGCAGGTGCGGATTGCGGTACGACGTGCAGCTGACGAGCGGGCCGATCTCGACCCGGCTCGTCGCCTCGGCCCAGGCGGCGAGGACCGTCCAGCATTCGAGGTGCGGGCCGGCCGGGTCGCCGTCGAGCGGGAAGAAGTGGTCCCAGTTGTAGACGAGGTCGTAGCCCAGCGCCTCGGCGCGGAGCGCGCCGTCGCGCAGCGCCAGGTAGTCGCCGTGCTGGGGATGGAGCTGGGCCGCGATGCGAATGGGTCTCATGGCGAGATCCTGAACCTTGACCTCAGGTCAAGGTCAAGCGGTAGATTCAGCGCGATGTTCACGATCGGCCCATTCGCCCGCCTCGCCGGCGTCTCGCCCAGGATGCTCCGCTCGTACGACGCGCTCGGGCTCTTCCGGCCGGTCTGGCTCGATCGCTCGACCGGCTACCGCTACTACTCCCCGGCCCAGCTGCCGGAGCTGCGCCGGATCGCGGCACTGCGCGACGTCGGAATCGGCCTGGCCGAGATCAGCCGACTCGTCGCCGGTGGAGCCGACCTGCGAGCGGCGCTCGAGCGCCGTCGCGCCGAGCTCGAGGCCGAGCGGGCCGAGATCGACCGGCGCCTGGCCGCGCTCGACATCCACGTCCGGCGCACCGCCGAGTCGGCGTCCGAAGCTGCCGGCGGCGCGGGCGACGTCGCGGACCACGCCTCGGGCGACGGCCTGGACGTCGTCGTCCGCGCGATCGGGCCGGAGCTCGTCGCGCTCCGCGACGTCGGCGAGGCCGAGGACGACGCCGACGCCTTCTCGGAGCTGGAGACGTACGTTCGCGATCGCGGTCGCCGGGCCCGCCGCCCGCCGGGCGCGCTCGTGGCCGACGGGTCGAAGTGGACGATCTACGTCCCGCTGACCGGCCCGGTCCCGCCGAGCGGACGGATCGACGTCCGGCGCCTGCCGGCGTGCCGCGTCGCGACGCTCATCGTCCGCGGCCCGTACGAGGGCATCGGCCGCGCCCGGGCAACCCTAGAGGCGTGGGTCGTGGCGACCGGCCTCCGACCGGCGGCTGCGCTCCGGATCGTCTACCTCGCGTTCGGCGCCGAGCCGGAGCTGCGGATCCCGCCCGGCCACGTGGTCGAGCGGGCCGCGGACTACGTCACGGAGCTTCAGCTGCCGGTGGCGTGACCGTTCAGCGCAGCTCCAGCGCGGTCACCGCGAACACGAACCGGCACGCTGGCGTCGGGTGGAGTGGCTCCTCGAGGCCCGTCTCCTGGCAGGCGGCCGCAGCGGGGTGATCGAACATGCCGGTCACGTTGGCCATCGATCCGCCGGGAATCGAGCCCGCGTCGCCGACGGACGGCTCGAGGTGGAGGATCAGCCACTCCTCGACGTTGGACGGTGCCGCGGTGAGGGCCGGATCGACGAGGAGGACCGGCTCCGGTCCGTCAACACCGAGCCACGCGGGCTCGGTCTGGGGCCCGTCCCAGTCGCAGTGGCAGGGCACGACGCGGACCTCGAGGCTGATCGGCACGCCGGAGAAGCAGGCGAGGGCCAGGCCCGGCGCGAGGGCGACGAGCTCTGCGACCGAAGCGGGCCGGGGCGGACAGGATGCCTCCGCCGGCCCGATCCAGGCCTCGCCCTCGCGGCTCGCCGCGGCGATCCAGCCGTACGTGCCGACAGCCCGGAACGAGAGCGGGGCGACCTGGTACCACTCGTAGCCGGACGCGACGGTCGGACCGTCGAGGACGAAGAGGGCCGTGCCGATCGGGAGGAGCGGCTCGTAGAGGATCGAGTCGTCGGCGATGCGAGGCTCGGAGCGGACGCGGACCCGATCGACGATCGTCACGACGACCGGGTTCGGGAGCACGTCTCCGTCGGCGCCGGCCGAGGCAGAGGGCGGCGCCGCGGAGCCGTCCGGTCCACCCGACCCCGAGACAAGCGATGGCCCTGCGGTCTCCGCGGAAGCGGGAGCCGGCGGCGTCGCCTCGGCGCTCGGCCGGCTGCTGATCGACGGCGAACCGCATGCGGCGACGAGGCAGAGGAGCAGGGCGGCCAGGGCGGGCGGGGGCCTGGTGACAACGTGCATCTCGGTTGGGGCTCCCTCTGTGAGCGGTCCGAGTCGGCCGGATCGTACGACCGAGACGCATCCCGGGCGTCCCTGTTACAGCCCTGGCGCCCGACCCTCGTCTGTCACGATGGCAGTCGTACGGAGGGTCTCCGATGGACACGACGCTCGAGCCGCGCAAGACGATCGGACTCGTCGCTCACGACCACAAGAAAGACGACCTCGTCGAATGGGCCACCTGGAACCGGGCGATCCTGCTCGAACACGACCTCGTCGCCACCGGCACGACCGGGACGCTCCTCGAGGAGGAGCTCGGAGTCCGGATCACGAAGCTTCACAGCGGCCCGCTCGGCGGAGATATGCAACTCGGCGCGCTGATCGCCCAGGGCGAGATCGACGTCCTGATCTTCTTCTGGGATCCGCTCGAGCCGCAGCCGCACGATCCCGACGTCAAGGCGCTCCTGCGGCTCGCCGTCGTCTGGAACATCCCGATCGCCTGCAACCGGGCGTCTGCCGACTTCATCATCTCGTCGCCGCTGATGTCGAGTGACTACGAGCGCCGGATGCCCGACTACGACGGGTACATCAACCGCTTCGCCCGCCCCTGATCCCGTTGCCCGTCACCCGCCCGGAAGGGGCGCCCCTTCGGGAGCCCCGTCGGCCGCCGCGTCCGCGCCGCTCCCCCGCAGGTAGCCGACGAGGCCGGTCCGCGGCGACAGCAGCAGGACCGCGAGGAAGATCGCCGTCTGGACGAGGACGATCGTCGCCCCGGATGCCGCGTCGAGCCAGAACGAGAGGTAGAGGCCGGCGATCGAGGAGGCGACGCCGACGAGGATCGCGATCTGCATCAGGCGGCCGAAGCGGGCCGTCAGGAGCTGGGCGGTCGCGGCCGGCGTCACGAGCATCGCGACGACGAGGATGATCCCGACCGCCTGCAGGCTGACGACGATCGCCAGGCTGACGAGGGCGAGCAGCAGGTACTCGAGACGCCCGACCGGGATCCCGGACGCGGCCGCGCCGAGCGGATCGAACGTCGCGTAGAGGAACTGTTTCCAGAGCACGGCGATGACCGCCAGCACGATCGCCCCGAGGACGACCAGGGCGACGAGATCCGACGCGCTGATCGCGAGGATGTTGCCGAAGAGGAAGCTGAACAGGTCTGCGACGTAGCCGCTGATCGTGCTGAACAGGAAGACACCGAGGGCGAACGTGCCGGCGAAGAGCACGCCGATCGCGGTGTCCATCCGCAGGAACCCGCGGCGGCTGACGAAGCCGATCGCGAGCGCGGTGCTCACGGCCGCGATCGCGGCGCCCAGGTAGAAGGGCACCTGGAGGATGAACGCGGCCACGACGCCCGGGAAGGCCGCGTGGCTGATCCCGTCGCCGATGAAGCTGATCCCCTTGAGGACGACGTACGTCCCGACGACCGCGCAGATCACGCCGACCAGCGTCGAGGCGATGAGGGCCCGGATGAAGAACTCGTAGGCGAGCGGCTCGAGGATCGCGTCGATCATCGGCCCGGCCCGTCGTGATAGTGCTGCTCGGCCCGGCCCGCCGGTTGGTCGTGGTGGTGGGCGTCGTCGAGGCCGATCGTCGCTCCCTCGAGGACGAGCAGGTGCCCGCCGTACGTCCGCGACAGCAGGTTGCGATCGAGGACGATCGACGACGGGCCGTGGGCGATGACGGTCCGGTTGATCGCGACGACCCGCTGGAAGCGTTCGGCGGCGCACATGAGGTCGTGGGTCGTCGCGACGACGGTCCGGCCGGCCCGGGCCTGCGCCTCGAGGATGTCCATGATGTCCTCCTGGGTCGTCGCGTCGATGCCGGTGACCGGTTCATCGAGGAGGAACAGGTCGGGCTCGGCGGCGAGCGCCCGGGCCAGGAAGACCCGCCGCCGCTGGCCGCCGGACAGTCGGCCGATCTGGCGGTCGCCGAAGGCGGCCATGCCGACGAGCTCGAGCGAGCTGCGCACCAGCCGGCGGTCGGCCTTCGAGGGGCGCCCGAGGAGCGGCATGCGAACGTAGCGGCCCATCGAGACGACGTCGTTCACGCTGACCGGGAAGCCCCAGTCCACGAGCTCGGCCTGCGGGACGTAGGCGATGCGGCGCGCGTGCTCGCCCGGCGCCCCGCCGAGCACCCGGGCAGTGCCGGTTCGCGGCGCCAGCAGCCCCGCAATCACCTTGAGGAGCGTGCTCTTGCCGGCCCCGTTCGGCCCCACGATCGAGGTCAGCGTCCCGGCTTCGATCTCGAGGTCGACGTCGTGCAGGACGATCTGGCCGTCGTACCCGGCGCTGACGTCGCGGAGCGAGATGGCGCTCGGCGTGGCGGGCGCGTCGGCCGCGCCGGGGCCGGTCACCGCGTCTGCCCGAGTGCCGCGACGGTCCGCTCCGTGTTCCATCGCATCATCCCTTCGTACGTGTCCACCGGCGGGTCCCCGAGCGAATCGTTGTAGATGTCGCGGACCACGGTGACGCCGGCCTCGGCCGCGACGGTCTCGGCGAGATCCGGACTGAACTGCGCCTCGGTGAAGACCGCCTTGGCGCCCGACGACCGGATCGCCTCCACGAGCGCCGCGATCTCGCTGGCGCTCGGGTCCTGGCCCGGCGCGTCGACGATCACGCCGACGACCTCGAGGCCGTAGGCCGCGGCGAAGTAGCCGAAGGCCTCGTGGAAGGAGACGATGCGCCGGTTGGCCGGCGGGATCGACGCGATCGCCGACCGGATCTCCTCGTCGAGCGCCGACAGCCGGGCGTCGTAGCCGTCCAGGCCCGTTCGGTATGCGCCGGCGTGGTCCGGGTCGGCGGCGGCCAGGGCATCGGCGATTCGCGCCGCGTATCGGCGGGCATGGGCGACGTCGAGCCAGAGATGCGGGTTGACCGCCTCGTCGGCGTGCTCGCCGCCGCCGGCCGCCGGGCCCTCCTCGTCGTGGGCGCCGCTCTCCAGGTAGTCCACGCCGTCGAGCCCCTCGCCCAGCTCGACGATCGGCGCAGTGGATCCCGCGTCGGTCACGAGCCGGCCGAGCCAGTCGTCGAGGCCGAGTCCGTTGAGGACGACGAGGTCGGCTTCCGCGATCGTCACGACGTCCGATGGGCTGGGATCGAACGTGTGGACCTCGCCGCCCTTCGGGACGAGGCTCTCGACCGAGACCCTGGTCCCGCCCACCTGGCTGACGAGATCGGCGAGGACCGTCGTCGTCGCGACGACGCGCAGCGCGCCGGGTTCGGGACTCGCGGGCGGCGGGCCGGATGAGCCCCCGCCGGCGCCCGAGCAGGCGGCGGCCAGCACCGTGACGGCGAGGCTGAGACTGAATCTCGTGATGGGGCGCAGCGCGCGGTTCATCGTCGATGCCTCGTTCAGGCCGTCGCCCGGACCGGACCGGATTCGCTCGCGAGGCAGGCGGGGCAGAGGCCGAAGAGCTCGAGGCGGTGGTCGTCGACGCGATAGCCGGTCCGCTCGGCGACGTCGCGGACGAGGGCCAGCAGGCCGGCGTCCCGGATCTCGCTCGAGCGGCCGCATCGCGAGCAGACGACGTGGTGATGATGGGCCCGCTCGCAGCCGACCCAGGCGTGTTCACCGGAGGGCAAGTCGATCCGCTCGACGATCTTGAGCCGCTCGAGCGCCTCGAGCGTCCGGAAGACGGTCGCACGTCCGACCCCCAGGCGGCGGGCCCGCGTCGCCGCGACGAGCTCGGCCGCCGTGAAGTGGCCGGGCTGCTCCACGATCAGCTCCGCGAGCGCCCGCCGTGGCTCCGTGAGCCGGAACCCGGCGTTCTCGAGCGCGGTCAGGATCGGTGTTGGGTCGCCCATCCCGGTAGCCTAGCACATATCGAGACTCTGTCTCAATAGGCCGGTCCGCTGGCGGTTCACGACCCGCCGCGCGGCCTCCCCGACAGCCCGATCCGGACGGCCGCGATCAGCAGCGCCGCGGTTCCACCGACGGCGATCGCGAGGGCGACGGCGCCGGCCTGGACGAGCAACCCGCTGCTCGTCGGCAACCCGACCGCGATCCCGGCGACCCCCACGTTGGCCAGGGCGAGCCGCGCCCCGGCCGCGGAACCGAGCAGCTGTCGCTGGCGGGCATGCGCCGCAGGATCGCCCGGGCCGACGGCCGGCAGGAGGTGGGTCGCCGACGCGAGGACCGCGAGAGCCATCCAGCCCGCCACGAGCGGCCCGGCCACGGTGTCGGTCGACCAGCTCGCCGGGTCGGCGCCGAAGGCGAACACGCGGCCCGCGGCGATCGCGACGCCGGCCTCCAACCAGGCGATCGCCGAGATCAGGCCGCCCATCGCGAAGCGATGCCAGCCCGGATCGGTCGTCCAGTGCCCTCGCCCAGCCCATGTCCGCCAGGCGTAGACCGCGAGCGCCGCCGCGCCCGCCACCACGGCTGCCGCGCCGAGACGAGCGACGAGATCCGTGTCGAGGACGATGCCGGCCGCCACGACGGGCGGGCCGAGGGCCAGGCCCCCGACCGTGACGCGGGCACTCGGCCGGACCACGATCCGGGCACCGACGACCGTCGGGAAGAAGTGGAGGAGGGTGGTGGCGATCACGAGGGAGACGAACCCTGCGAGGTTGAGCCAGGCGTGGGCCGGCTTCATTCGGAGCCAGCCTTCCACGAGCGGCGGCCAGCCGGCGGCGAACAGGGTCGCGATCGTCGCCCCGAGCGCCACCTCGCCGAGGGCGACGACGTAGGCGCGGGTCACGAGCCCGCGACTCGGGCCGAGCGCCCGACCGAGCGGCCGCACCCCGGCAGCCGCGGTCAGCAGCACGCCGCCGACGAATGCCGAGCCGCCGGCGACCGTGAGCCCCGGAGTGGTGCCGACGAACCCGATCGCCACGGCGACCGCACCGGAGGCGATCGCGGCGACCGCCGCCGTCCTGAGCCGTGCGTCGCTCGGCGGTGCGGCGGCAAACGCGGCGACGAAGAAGGGCAACACCCCCGCGATCGCCGTTGAGGCTCCGCCGGCCAGGGCGAGGTGGAGGGGCAGCCACAGGCCCAGGCGGCTCGCGGCCGGCATCGCCAGGCTCAGCAGCGCCGCGACCAGGAACGCAACGGCCACGACGATCGCGCCGAGCGCGACGAGGCGGTCCCGGGAGCGGTCGATGGGCGGCGCGCGACGTCGAAGCGCGGCGGGGTCGATCACGGGACCTTCAGGCTACCCGGGCCGGCCCCACCGCGGGCGGTCGCCTGGTCAGGCCCGGGCGGCCTCCATCCTGTCCATCCAGCTGGCCGCCTCGGCCGGCATCTCGGACAGGATCGCGAAGCCGCCGAAGAGCAGGGTCCCGTCGATCGTCAGCTCGGGCGCGTCGATCGGGCGGTCGGCGGTGGGCCGGCCGTCGGTCATGCCGCCGAGTCCGCGGGCGGTCGTCGTGACCCGCCACGTCTCGGGCACGAGGATCTGGCCGCCGCCGAAGACTGCCCGGACCCGGAGATGCGCGCCTGCCGGGTCGAGGGTCGCCTCGCGCAGGTCGAGAGCGCCGCCGCCGTACCAGCAGTCGAGCGTTCCGCCACGGAGGGCGCGGGCCCGGCTGCGGAAGGCGAGTGGCCCGAAGATCGCGACTGCGACGATCTCGTCGGCCTCCGGATCGGTCGTCTCGGTCGCGACGAGCTTGCCACGCATCGAGATCGCAGCGATCGCCCCGACGATCATCGTCAAGGTCAGGCCGCCGAAGAGCAGCCCGAGGGCGCGCCGGGCGAATGTCAGCATTCCAGGTTCCTCCTTGTCGGTCTTCTCGGGCCGTCGCAGCACGGTCGGCCGGGCGAGATTCGGCCGCCTCGCGGCGAACGACCGGCCCCGTTCGGCCAGCGACCGGCGGCCCCGTTCGGCCGGCGGCCGGATCGTCGCCGCGACCCGATCCCGGACGTCGGTAGCGCGCCGCTCAAGCTCGGCGGCGGCGATCGCCTCGCCGACCCGACGACGGGCGTCGACGGCTGAGGCGTGGATGGCGACACGCATCGAAAGGGTACCTCCGCTGGCGGGACCCGGCCAGCGTGGCGCCGGGCGGCGGTCCAGACAAGTGCCGTTCGCACCGAAGCCGCGGCACCGCCCCGGCGGTTCGCCCGCCACGCGGGGCCGCGGCGGCCGGCGTTGCCGCGTATCCCTTGTCGCTCTTTGCGGCGGGCGACGCACCGCGATCGGGCATCGTCCTGGGTTACGGCGGGATCGGCACCGACCGGATCGACGAAGGACTCGATCGGCTGGCGGTCGCCTTCGGGGCCCGCGACGGGCGGGCGACGCTCAGGACGGCAGCGGCAGAGGGGGAGGTTCCTCGAGCGGGGGGAGGCCCAGTTTCGCCGCGAGGTACGCGCCGTCGACGTGAGGCCCGAAGAGCGTCGCGGAGGGCAGCTGGTGCTGCCAGGGGAGGCCGAGGAAGCACAGGCCCGGGACTTCACTGACGCCTCGGCGCTGTCGGGGAAAACCCATCTCGTCGAGGATGGGCAGGTCGATCCAGGAGTAGTCGAGCCGGTAGCCGGTGGTCCAGAGGACGGTCGCAATGCCGGCCGCGGCGAGATCGAGCTCCTCGGGCGCCGGCGGCTCGTAGTCGACCGGCTCCCGGTCGTCGGGCGGCACGTCGATCCCGGCCCGTTCGATGTACGTCTCGATCGGGGGCCGGAAGCGTTCCTCGAAGAAGCGGTCGGCGACCGCGAGCTTCGCCGACAGGTCCGGGGCGAGGATCAGCCGCTCGCCCTGGACCCGCTCGATCCGTCCGAGCAGGGTCATCCCCTGGGCCGCGAACGTGCGCAGGTTCGTCTCGTAGCCTCCGCGGTGGCCCGACAGGTGCGGATTGCCGGCAAGCCGGGCCCGCGGATCGGGCAGCTGGTCGACCGTCGGAAAGCCGATGCCGAGGGCGGGGCCGCGGAGGAGGAGCGACGCGAGCCAGACGAAGACATCGTGGCCGCGATACCGCCGCGGAACCCGGCCGGCGGAGCCGACCGAGAGGAACACCGGCCGCCCCGCCTCGCGGAGCTCCTCCGCGATCTGGACCCCGGACTGGCCGCTGCCGACGACGAGAACGCCGCCCGGCGGGAGCGCCGCCTCGCTGCGGTATTCGTGGGAGTGGAGCTGGGTCAGCCGGGCCGGCAGGTCGCGGGCGATCGGCGGGATCCACGGGACCTGGAAGCCGCCGGTCGCCACGACGACCTGGTCGGCCGTGATCCCGCCCTGGCTGGTCTCGAGAGTGAAGCGGCCGTCGGGCCTCCGAGTCATGCGGCGGACCTCCGTGTCGAGCGCGACCGGCGCACTGATCGTCGAGGCGTACCGGGCGACGCGCGACACGACCTCGTCGCGGGGCATGAAGCCGTCGGGGTCGCTGCCGTCGTAGGGCTGGCCGGGGAACGACACGCTCCAGTTGGGCGAGACGAGCCGGAACGCGTTCCAACGATCCTGCCAGCCGCCGCCGAGGCTCGATCGCCGTTCCAGCACGACGTGGTCGCGGCCGCCCCGACCCAGGTACGAGCTCATCGTGAGCCCGGCCTGCCCGGCGCCGATCACCGCCGTATCGATCCGTGATGGGATGCCCATTTCTCCCCTCCGATCCGGTCGCTGCGCCCGATCATGCCCCGCCGCGGTCGTTTCGGGAAGCCCGGGACGCGAAGGAGCCGCCGGCCCTCGGGGAGGGCCGGCGGCGCAACTGGCGACGATGGCGACGATGGTGGCGATGGCGGTCGGGGCCGAGCGGGGACCGCCTCCTCCAGCTCGATCCGCGACATCCGCCGGATCGCGAGGCCGGCGAGGCCGGCCGTGACGAGCGCCCACGAGACGGGCGTGATCCACGAAACCTCGGCCCCGGAGAGGGCCGCCGCCGGCCACGCCAGCATCGACGTCGGCAGGAACGGCGAGATGTCGAACGGCAGGAAGCCCCCGAACATCGCCGGAAGGGCGAAGACCGCCACGCCGATCGCGACGATCCCCGTCTGGGCCGGGACCACGACCCCGGCCGCGAGCCCGACGGTCGCGAAGAAGACGATCACCGCGGCGACACCGAGTGCCAGGCCCGCGAGCGCCTCGACCGGCGGCATGCCGTAGAGACCGATCACGACGCCGACCGTCACCGCGAGCGGGACAAGCCCCGCGGCCGCGACGAGGATCGCGCTCGACGAGGCCCACTTCGAGAGCCAGATCGAGCGCCGGGTCACCGGCTTGGAGGCGACCCAGGCAAGCGTCCCGGCCTCGCGCTCACGAACGATCAGGCTCGCGACCGCGAAGATCGTGGCGAGGACGAAGATCTGGCCCGACACCGCCGCAAAGAGGTTGTCGAGGGGCTCCTGCGAGCCGATCTCCGGCGGCGCCACGTCCGGCGGCAGGCTAGCCGCGATCGTGGCCGTGATCCAGCCGTTCGCGGCGGACAGCGCCATGAAGGCGCTGACGACCGCGAGGACGATCCAGACTCGGCGGCCGCGGACCCACTCGGTCGCGTCCTTGCGGAGCAGCGGCCGGAAGCCGGCCAGCCGGCCGAACGAGGTGGTTGCCGGCGCCGAGGCGGCACCGGAGACGATCGAGGCGGTCATGCCGCACGCTCCTTGGATTCGACGAGTCGGAGGAAGACGTCCTCCAGCGCGAGACGGACGAGGCCGTTCTCGATGACGGTCAGGTCGCGGTCGGCCGCGAACCGGGTGATGGCGCGCTGGACGCGCGACGCATCGTCGGGGTGGATCCGGATGACGTACGTCCGGACGTCGCCGTCGCGGCCGGTCGCCTCGACCGAGAGCGCCCCGGGCAGGGCCGCCAGGTCGGGGCCCGTGCCGTCGTCGGCGCCGCCGAGGACGACCCGAAGCTGGTCGAGGGTGAAGCTCGCGAGCAGGTCGGTCGTCGCCGACTCGCGAACGAGGCGCCCGCGATCGAGGATTGCGACGCGATCGCTCACGCGCTGGACGTCGTCGAGGATGTGAGTCGAGTAGAAGACGGTCGTCTCGCCCTTCAACTCGGCCATGAGGTCGAGGACCTCACGGCGGCCGATCGGGTCGAGGGCGCTGACCGGCTCGTCGAGCAGGAGGACCGAGGGTCGGGTCACGAGCGCCTGGGCGATGCCCAGCCGCTGGCGCATCCCGCCCGAGTAGGTGCTCGTCCGACGACCCGCCGCGTCGGCCAGCCCGACCGTGGCGAGGATCCGGTCGATCCAGGCGCGATCGGTGGCCGAGGCGTCGGGCGCCAGCGAGGCGACGAACTCGAGGACCTCGCGCCCGGTCATCCAATCGTAGAAGCGCGGCTCCTGAGCGAGGTAGCCGACACCGTGCCGGTAGGCCTCGCCGGCCGCGAGGGGGATGCCCGCGACGCTGGCCGTCCCCGACGTCGGTCGGATGAGGCCGGCGAGGACCTTGAGAACCGTCGTCTTGCCCGCGCCGTTCGGGCCGAGGAAGCCGTAGATCGAGCCCGCCGGCACGTCGAGGTCGAGGTCGGTCACGGCCCGGACCTCGCCGTAGTGCTTCGTGAGGCCGGCCGTCGTGATGGCCGATGAAGTGGTCATGTGCTGCTCTCCGCGTTGGCGAGTCTCGGGCGGCTCGCACTGGAGACAGCCTCGCGCGGGGCGACCCCGATGTCGTCGGCCCGTGGTGCCGATCCCGGCGCTCCGATCGGCGCGACGGCGCGGCCGGCATCGCCCCCCGTGGACCGGTCCGTATCGTCCTCGAGTCGCGGTTGCGGCAACTCGGCGCATGGACATTCGTCGCATGCGACGCGTGTCGCCGGGCGGCTCGGCGCGCCCGACTGAACCCCGGATCGCGATGACCGTGGGTGCATACGGCCCGGTTGGGATTGGCGCTGGCCCCGCCGGGGCCTGGCGCACCGAACAGACCTCCGGCACCTGATGACCGTGGTTGCAAGCTCTCGCACCGCGGGCCCCGCCTGATGCACCCACAGTCATAAGGATCCGCCGTGAAGTTCGCGCCGCCTCCACCGGCTCCGGCCGGCGCGCCAGGCGCGCGAGACTCAGTCGAGGCCGCTCCCGGGCTGGACGAGGCCGGCCTCGTAGGCGAGAACGACGGCCTGGGCGCGGTCCCGCAGGTCGAGCTTCAGGAGGGCATGCGAGACGTGCGTCTTCACGGTTGGCTCCGCGAGGACGAGGCGGTCGGCGATCTCCCGGTTCGACAGCCCCCGGGCGACGAGTTTGAGGACCTCCAGCTCCCGATCGGTCAGCTCGCGCAGGCGCTCGTGACGTTCGCCCGCGGGCGCGGGCAACCGGTCCCGAAAGCGATCGAGCAGCTGACGCGTCACCGACGGCGCCAGCAGCGCATCGCCGGCCGCGACGACCCGGATGGCCTGGACGAAGTCGGTCGGGGGGACGTCCTTGAGGAGGAAGCCGCTGGCCCCCGCCCGGAGCGCCTCGACGACGTACTCGTCGGCATCGAAGGTCGTGAGGATCAGGACCCGCGGTGGAGGTCCGGCAGCCGAACCCGCCTTGCCGTGGCCGGACGGCCGGACGAGTCGGCGCGTCGCTTCGACGCCGTCCATGACCGGCATCCGGATGTCCATCACGACGACGTCCGGCCGCAGCCGAGCGGCCTGGTCGAGGGCCTGGCGGCCGTCGGTCGCCTCGCCGACGACCTCGATGTCGGGCTCGTCCTGGAGGATCATCCGGAAGCCGATCCGGACGAGCTGCTGGTCGTCCACGAGCAGGACGCGGACCGCCGTCATCGGCCGGCCCCGCCGAGCGGCAGGCCGCCGAGCGGCAGGCGGGCGACGACCCGGAAGCCGCGACCGGCGGGACCGGCCTCGAGCTGGCCGCCGAAGAGCGCAACTCGCTCGCGCATCCCGATGAGCCCGTGGCCCGACTCGCCCGGGGTCCCGAGGCCCGGTTCGCCGCTGCCGCCCTCGTCCACGACGCGGACCTCGAGCGCGGCCGGCTCGAAGCGGACCCCGACCCGGGCCCGCGCGCCCGGAGCGTGTTTGAGCGCGTTCGTGAGCGCCTCCTGGATGATCCGGTAGGCCGACAGCTCGATGCCGGGGTCGAGCGGCCGCCGCTCGCCGGTGATCGAAAGCTCGACCGGCATGCCGGCCGCCCGAACCTTCTCGAGCAGTTCGCCGAGCCGGTCGAGGCTGGGCATCGGAGCCAGGGTGTCGTCGGGCGAGGCGGTCCGGGCGACGCCTCCGGAGCCGTCGCCGGACGCCCCGGACCGGCCGAGGATGCCGAGCATCCGGCGCATGTCGGCAAGCGCCTGGCGACCCGTGGCGTCGATCGCCTCCATCGCCGTCCGCGCGTCGGTCGGGCGGCGGTCGAGTGCCCGCAGCGCCGCCCCGGCCTGGATCACGATGACGCTGACGTGGTGGGTGACGACGTCGTGCAGCTCGCGGGCGATCCGCTCCCGCTCCTCGGCGACGGCCCGCTCGGCCCGCTCCTCCCGCTCGCGCTCGAGGCGGCGGGCCCGCTCCTCGACGGTTCCGATGTGGGCCTGGCGGTCGCGAGCCCACGTCCCGAGGACCCACGCCACGAAGACCGCGAGCTCGGTCTGGACGAGGCCGCTGAGCGACGCGGGCAGCGAGGCCTTCCAGGCGATGAGCCCACCGATCGCGACCGCCCCGACGATCGCGGCGATCGCCGAACGGCGCGGCTCGTAGCGTTCGGCGACCGTGAAGAGGGCGATGAGGAAGCCGAGCGTCGAGTTGATCCCCTGGGTGGCCAGGGAGGCGTGGGCGATCGTCGCGCCCGTCGTCAGCACGAAGACCGACATGGGCCAGACGCGACGGAGGGCCAGCGGCAGCGTCTGGAGCAGCAGCAGGACGAGGCTCAGGGGATCCACCAGGCCGAGGTCCTGTGCCCCGCCCCACAACGTGACCAGCGAGAGGGCCGTCAGGCCCAGGGCAAGCAGCAGGTCGACGGTCATCGGACTGGCGGCGAGGCGTGCGCGGAGCCGGCCGGACAACGCGTCGTCCGCAGGGGTTGCGGTCACGCCCGCAAGCGTAGTGCGGCCGGCCACCTCGGACATCATCCCTGCGTCGCGATCCGACCGCGACGGCGGGAGCGCCCGCGGAGCGCGACGTCCCGGCCGCCTGCGACGTCGGGTGCCTATTCGGCCACCGTCATCGCCCGCCCGGTGCCGAGCAGGAGGGGCGGCAGCCAGGCCGGGATGTTCGAGAACGGCAGGACGTCCGGGTGGAGGCGGATGCCCAGAACGTCGGTCATGAATCGGCGGCGAGCCTCGATCCGCCGCCAGGCATCCGGGAACGCACCGGCGAACGCGTCCCGGAGCGACGCGTCGGCGAGGGCGATACCGTCCTCGATGTTCGTCGTGAACCAGTCCGTGCCGGTCGCCGGAATGACGTCGACCTGGAACGCCATGCCCGAGCGCAGCTCGATCGTCGAGCCGAGGGCGATCGGCGAGTTGACCCACTCGTCGAGATGGATCTGGTGGCCCGGGTTCAGGAAGATCCCGAAGAACGGGTCGCCGAGGCGGCGCTCGACGATGTCGTACAGCGCGCCGCCCACCTGGCCCACGTGAAGGGCTTCGTACCACTCGACGATCGCACCGAAGTACGGCCCGACGAGCCGCTGGACATAGTCGCGGATCCCGACGGGCAGCTCGTCCGCAGCCTCGACGACGAAGCCGGCGCGGCAGTTGAGCGCGCCCCAGATCCCGAAGGCGATCGTGAACCGGTCGCCCCGCTCGATCGGCCGGTCGCCCGGGCTCAGCAGCCCGAACGAGGCCCGCGGGCCGGCGCTGAGCATCAGATGGCACGAGAGCGGCGTGCCGTCCCACTCGAGCAGGCGGACGGCCTCCCGCTCGGTCATCCCGGGCCGCAGTCCACGGAGCACGCGGAGGACGCCGTCAGACGTCCGGCACGCGGCGTTCTCGAGCGCGGCGAGTTGCTCGACCTCGTTGATCACCCGGAGCCCGTCCCCTGCATCGATGAGCAGGTCGGTGGCGTTCTCGACGCTCCCGCTCGCGCCGGCCGCCGCCCGCAGCTCGTCGACGAGGTAGGCCGGCGCGTCGTGGCGGTCGGGCCGGCCGTAGGTCTTCCAGCCCACGACCCCGACCCGGCTGCCCGCCCGGATGCCGGCGTCGCGCAAAATCGTCCCGAGCGGCTGCGAGCGGTCGCGGGGCTGGCTCGGCAGGCTGAGGTCCTGGAAGAGGACCCGCTCCATCGGCAGCGGCGCGGCGCCCGCCGTGCCGTGGCACTCGTTGCCGACGAGGATGACCGGGTCACCGGTCGGGGCGACGATGAGGATCGCCTCCTCGAACCGCGGGTCGAAGCCGGTCAGCCAGGCGAGGTTCGCGCTGTGCTCTCGGTCGGCGTACACGACGAGCCGGTCGTAGCCGCGATCGGCCGACCGGGCCCGGAGGCGCCCCAGCCGGTCGGCGTAGAGTCCGGCCGGCAGCTCGGGTGACGCGTCCGGCCGGCCGAAGTCCGGGAGGTCGATCTCGGTCAGGCGGGCGACGCGGGCCCGCCCCGCCTCCGGCGTCATGGCGAGCCTCCGACGCCGGGCGACCACAGCCGCGCCTCGGGTGCGCCGCGCTCGATCACGGCGAACCGGCCGGCCGGGACGGTCAGCGGCGGTCCCTTCTCGCCGTCGGGCCACGTCACCCGGACCTCGGCCGCGCCGGCCGCGGCGAGCCCGAAGTGGATCCAGCCGAGCTGTCCGCCGGCGTGCCCGCCGCCGGTCGTGACCTCGCGCTCGACGGTCCGCCCGCCGGCCGTCACCGCCACCCAGGCGCCGATCGCGTCGCGATTCGAGCCCGCCTGGTCGAGGCGGAGCGCGATCCAGTTGCCGATCGGCGCCGGGTCCTCAGGCGTGCCCGACCCGACGCTCCGCCAGGCCGCGACGGGCTCGCGGCGGTTCACGACGACGAGGTCGAGCAGGCCGTCGAGGTTGAGGTCGACGAGCGCGGCGCCGCGGGCCCGGGCGAAGCTGACGATCCCGGCCGCCTCGGCCCCCTCGACGAACGTCCCGTCAGCCTGGCCGAGGAGCAGGTTGCTGGGGTCCTTCGCCGCGTAGTCGGCCAGCGCCTCGACGTTGCCCTTGGCGACGAACAGGTCCATCAGCATGTCGTTGTTCACGTCCTGGAACTCGGCGTGCCAGGCGGTCGAGGGCAGGGACGT
>DASTVH010000119.1:0-13676 GCA_035759195.1 Candidatus Limnocylindrales bacterium | reverse complement strand
GCCACGTACGCTCGCTGGGACGCCGTCGACGTGCGGATCTCCGCCACCGGAGCAGCCGCAGCGGCGGTCGTCGAGGCCACGGCGCGCCGCGTTCGCGACCTTGTCGGCGACCACATCTGGGCCGAGGGCGAGACAAGCTGGGCCGACGCGATCGGCGCGATCCTCGAAGACCGCCGATGGACGCTCGCGAGCGTCGAGGTCGGGACCGGTGGGGCGCTTGCCGCGCTCCTCGCGGATCGGGCCTGGCTGCGGATCGCGGAGGTGCTGGACCCGGACGCCCCGGCCGCGGCGGGCGACGATCTCCAGTCGCTGGCAGCGTCCGCGATGGCCCGGGCCGCGGCCGACGTCGCGGTCGCCGTGCGGGGCCGGCCGCGAACGGAGGACACCGCGATCGAAGTCCTCGCGATCACCTCGGCCCGGGTCCATCGCGAGCGCCACACCGTCTTCCTGGCGGGGCCGATCGGTCGCTCCCGGGCCGGGCTCGCCGCGGCGTCGCTCCTGCTCGCCGAGCTGCGCCGAGCGACGGCGCCTGCCGCTGCCACCGAGCCTGCCGTTGCCGCCGAGCCGCAGCCCGCCGCCGCCGACTCGAAGCCCGCTCCTAGCGGCGCGCCGTCCGGATCAGGCCGTCGAGGTCGAGGATGACGATGCTGTCACGGTCGAGGCGGATCAGCCCGTCGTCGGTGAAGAGGCCGAGGAGCTTGTTCACGCTCTGCCGGGTACAGCCGATCATCGCCGCGAGATCGGCCTGGGTGAGGCGCGAGCCGAGCCGGATCGTGCCGTCCGGCTGGCGTCGTCCCGTGTCGGCCGCGAGGCGGGCGAGGCGCGACGCCAGTCGGCCGGTGATGTCGAGGAAGTGGAGCTCCTCCACGTGATTCGTGAGGCGCCGGAGCTCCGCGGCGAGCGACGCGAGCAGCGCGTCCCGGATCGCCGGTTCGGTCGCGAGGAGCTCGCGGAAACGGTCGCGCGGGAGGACCAGCGTCTCGGTCGGCTCGAGGGCCGTCGCCGTCGCGGAACGGGGAGCTCCGTCAAGAAGAGCGAGCTCGCCGAACACGTCGCCGGCACGGAGCGTCGCGAGGATCGCCTCCTCGCCGGTCTCCGAGGGCAGCATGATCTTGACCGCGCCGCTGGCGACGATGAACAGGGCATCGCCAGGGTCACCCATGTGGAAGATCACCTCGCCGCGTCGGAAGCGCCGCGTGCGCATCCCCTGCCCGACCCGTTCGAGGCTCACGGGATCGAGCCCCGAGAAGAACGGCGTGCTCGCGAGACTCTCGGCGAGCGGGCGGGTCCCGATCACGCTCGACATCGTACCCTGCGGCCCGATCGGTGCAATGGGCGTGTCGGCGGCGCGACAGTCCCGCGGTCGGAATGGCCGTGACGGCGGGGGCCGGTCCGTGCGACCATCCGCCGATGCCGAGCGAGCGGTCCGCATGACCCGGATCACGATCGTCGGCGCGGGCACGTCGGCGCCCCAGCCGGATACCCCCGCGTCGGGGATCCTCGTCGAGACTGCGTCGACGGCCGTGCTCGTCGACTGCGGCCAGGGCGTCGTCCGCAGCCTGATGGAGCGCCGCGACCCGCGCCGGCTCGACGCGATCATCATCGGCCACATGCATGCCGACCACTACATCGACATCGTTTCGCTTCGATACCTGCTGCCCTGGGACGGCTTCACCGGCCGGCGCATGCCGATCCACGTCCCGCCCGGCGGCCGCGAGCGGGTCGATCGGCTGGCCGGGGCGATCAGCGAACGCGACGGCTTCTTCGATCACACCTTCGAGGTCGCCGAGTACGACCCGGCGGAAACGATCGAGATCGGCGATCTCCGGGTCGATTTCATCGCCGGTCGTCACTACGTCCCGGCCTGGGGTTGTCGGATCACGGACCGGGCGGGCCACCGGATCGTCATCTCCGGCGACACGGGACCGAGCGATGCGCTCGTCGACGCGGCCCGCGGGGCCGACGTGTTCGTCGCCGAGGCAACGCTCCTGACCGCGATCGAGGACGACCCGTCCCGCGGCCACCTGACGGCGGAGGAGGCGCTCGATCACGGCGCGCGTGCGGGCGCGGGCGTGACCGTCCTCGTCCACCACCGGCCGCAGAATCGGGCCGCGATCGAGGAGACGTGCCGAGCGCGCGATGGCTGCGTGGTCGGGGTGCCGGGCCTCACGATCGAGCTCGACGGCTCGAACCGGGTTCTCGGCGGCGACGGCGGGTCGAGCTCGGCGTTCGCCGCATCCGACGGGGGCGGAGACGGTGTTGTCGGACGCGCGTTCGGAGGGGACGGTCAGGCCGTCGGCCCAGCGGGCGACGGACCGGCCGGCATCGCCTCGCGGGCTTCGCGCGCTCGGCGCCGGTAGGTCTCGCCCTCGATCGACGCCCCTTCGAGCTGCGCGGCCGACTCCCAGAACGAGGCCGCCTCGGCCGTGGCGCCGACCGCGAGGGATTCCTCGGCGGCCTGGACGAGCAGCGGCAGGGCTCGCTCGACGTCGCCGGCCGCGAGACGATGACGAGCGACGACGCCGATGCCGCCGCGGCCCGGCCGCGCCTCGAGCAGGTCGGCGATCCGGGCGTGGAGCGTGCGGCGGGTGCTCCCGAGGAGTCCGCCGTAGGCGGTGTCGTGGATCAGGGGATGGCCGAATCGCCACTGGCCGGACCCGTCGAGCCGGACGATGAGCGAGGCATCGGCGAGCCTCGCGAAGACCGCCCGGTCGATGGACTGCTCGAGCAGCTCGCCGACGACGGCCTCGCCGAAGACGACGCCGACGACGGCCGCGACCCGGATGACGGTCTTCGCATCCTCGGCAAGAGCGTCGATCCGGGCGCCGAGAAGCGCGCGCAGCGTCACCGGCACGCCCGGCCGCGGGCCGCTGGGATCGAGGACGAGTCGGCCGTCCGCCGCCCCGGAATCGTCGAGCGCCGCCCGAACGGATTCGGTGATGAAGAGCGGGTTGCCGGCCGTCCGGAGGTGGAGCCGGCGAGCGTCGAGAGGATCGACAGCGCCGCCGAGGGTCACCGCAGCCAGCTCGCGGGTCGCATCGAGATCGAGGCCGCGGAGCTCGATCCGCTCGACCGCCTCGAGCGACGGCACCGGCGGCGGCTCGCCGGCACGGCTGCCGAGGAGCAGGAGGAGCGGCACCCGGGCGGTGATCCCCACCAGCTCGTCGAGCATGCCGGTGCTCGAATGGTCCAGCCAGTGGAGGTCGTCGACGACGATGACGCGCGGGCCCGAGACCTCGACGAGGCGCTGCGTGTAGCGAACCGCGAGGCTTCTCGTGGCGGCTGCCACGGCGGCCGGTTTCGCGGGGACGAGCGTCGCTTCCTCCTCCCAGCCCGAGAACGCGGCGTCGCGGGCCATCGCGGCGATCGCGCCGGCCCACCGGCGCGCCTCCTCGGGCGGGGCGTCGGGCGTGAACACGAGGCGCCGGGCCATCGAGCCGGAGTCCGTCCCGTGCTCGTCGGCGACGGCCTGGGCCAGCGCCCTTCCGAAGCGGTACGGCTCCTGGGCGCCGTAGGAGACGTTGTCGACCCACGTCACCTTGAGCCCGGCGGCCCGGGCGTCCGAGGCGACCTCGGCCATGAGGCGCGACTTGCCCATGCCGGCGTCGCCCTCGACGACCACGGCGCCGCCTCGGCCCTCGACGAGCGAGAGGACGTGTTCCCGCAGGCGCGCCCGCTCCTCGCGCCGGCCGACGAGCCGGCCGCCCGGCGGATGCCACGGCTGGAATCCTGCCTGGCCGAGGAGGCGGGCGACCCGGATCGGCCGGGACTGGCCGCGCAGCAGCTGCAGTCCCCGATCCTCGACGTCGAATGACCGCCGCGTGGCGCGGAGCGTGGCGTCGTCGAGGAGGATCTCGCCGGGTTCGGCGATCGTCTGGATGCGGGCGGCGGTCGTGACGGCCGGCCCGGTGAGCGACCAGTCCGCGCCCGCCTCGCCGCCTCGCGGCGCCGCGACGACCTCGCCGGTTGCGAGGCCGATCCTGACCTGGAGCGGGTCGGAGATCGGTGGCGCCTCGACCCGACCCAGCGCCTCGCGGATCGCGAGCGCGCAGTGGGCCGCCCGGAGCGCGTCGTCGTCGTGGCCCCGGGGCCAGCCGAACACCGCGAAGATCGCGTCGCCGATGAACTTCTCACGCGTTCCGTCGAACGACTCGATCACCTCGACCATCGCCATCAGGGCCGCGTCGACGCGGCGGCGGACGTCCTCCGGGTCGTGTTCCGCGACGAGCCGGACGTAGTCGACGAGATCGGCGAACAGGGCGGTGACGATCCGCCGGTCGCCGGGCTCGCCGGGCGAGGTCGGGAGCGGGCGATCGGAACCCGTCCGACCGTCGGTCAGCTGCGCCCCGCACTGGTCGCAGAACCGGGCCGTCGGACGTGTCGCCGAACCACAGGCTCGACAGCGCACCCGGTCGAGCTCCTCCCCAGGTCTCCCCCCGGATCGATGCGCCAGTCTACTCCGGCTCTCGGCGCCGCCAGCGCGACGGGCCGGCGGACCGGAACGGCCGGGCGAGAAGCCCGCGTGAGCCGACCAGGATCAGCTGATCGACAGGAGCGGCTGGCCTTCGGCCGCGGCTGCCCGGACGCTCATCCGGGCCGCGACCGCGCCGGCCACCGCCGTCAGGGCGCGCGCGGCGGGGCCGGGTTCGCGCTGGGCAACGGCCGGCACGCCGACGTCCCCGCCCTGGCGGACCGTGATGTCGAGGGGCACGCCGCCGAGGAAGTCGATTCCGTGCTCCGCCGCGAATCGTTCGCCGCCGCCCCTCCCGAAGATCTCGGTCGCCTCGCCGCAGTGGGGACAGACGAACGCCGTCATGTTCTCGACGATGCCGAGGATCGGCACCGACAGGCGCTTGAACATCGCGAGCGCCTTCGTCACGTCGGACAGGGAGACTTCCTGGGGCGTGGTGACGAGGACGGCGCCGCTCAGCGGGACGGCCTGGGCGAGCGTCAGCTGGGCGTCGGAGGTGCCCGGCGGCAGGTCGATGACGAGGTAGTCGAGCTCCCCCCACTCGACGTCGCGAAGGAACTGCTGGATCGCGCCGCCGACGAGGGGGCCGCGCCAGACGATCGGCTGGCCTTCGGGGACGAAGAACTGGATCGAGATGCACTTCACGCCGTGCCGCTCGAGCGGCAGGATCTTGTTGGCCTCGCTGGCCCGGGGCTGGCCCTCGACGCCGAGCATCATCGGGATGTTCGGGCCCGTGATGTCGGCGTCCAGCAGGCCGACGCTCGCCCCGGCCTGGGCCAGGGACACCGCGAGGTTTACGCTGACCGTGCTCTTGCCGACGCCGCCTTTGCCCGAGGCGACCGCGATGATGTTCTTGACGTTCGGGAGGAGCTGCTGGGGCTGCTGGGGGGCCGCCCGCCGGACCATCGCACCCCACGTGATCTCGACCCGGTCGGCGCCGATCCCCTCGAGCGCCGTGAGCGCATTGCGCTCGATCTCGTCCTTGAGGGGACAGGCCGGCGTCGTGAGCTCGATCGTGAACGCGACGTTGGCGCCGTCGATCGCGATCCCCTTGACCATGTTGAGGGTCACGATGTCCCGACCCAGCTCCGGCTCCTGGACGGTCCGGAGGGCGTCGTAGATGGCGGCTTCGGTCAGGGTCGGCATCGGTCTCGTTGGAACCTCAGGCGGTCGGGCTCGGTCCGGATATCGGCGGTCGGAGCGTCGTAATCGACATCGTACCCCGCCCGTCCCGGATCGGCCCGCGGTTTCGTGGGCCGCCGTACGGTCCGCTGCGGGACGGCATCCGCCGCGCCGCTGAGCGTCGGGCCGCGGACGTGCGAACTGCGCGGTGTCGCGGCGCAACGCCCCACGAATCTCGTATGAGCTGCCGCGATTTCCGGGGGGACTCGTCAAGTTGACACTCTGCTCGGCCTGAACCTATCCTCGCCGGGCCGAAGCGGCGATCGGAGGAGGTCGCCGACGGCCGGCCCGGCGCGCCGCTGCGCTCGGGCCAGCGCGCTCGTCCGTCATGCGCCCGCCTGGGAGATCGGATGCCTGGTGAGGTCGAGGTTCGCCTCGTCGACGTCGTCAAGCGGTTCGGGGACACGCTCGCGGTCGACCACATCAACCTCGAGGTTCGGGACGGGGAGTTCTTCAGCCTGCTCGGCCCGTCCGGCTGCGGAAAGACGACGACCCTGCGGATGATCGGCGGCTTCGAGCAGCCGACGTCCGGGCTGATCGAGCTCGACGGTCGCGACGTCACCTGGCTGCCGCCCTACCAGCGCAATGTCAACACCGTCTTCCAGAGCTACGCCCTCTTCCCCCACCTGACGATCTTCGAAAACGTCGCGTTCGGCCTTCGCCGGAGAAAGGTCAAGGACTCGGAGATCCGCTCGCGGGTGTCGGAGATGCTGCGCCTCGTGGAGCTGCCGGGGTTCGAGAAACGCAAGCCGAACCAGATCTCCGGCGGCCAGGCGCAGCGGGTCGCGCTGGCCCGCGCCCTGATCAACCGGCCGGCGGTCCTCCTCCTCGACGAGCCGCTCGGCGCCCTCGACCTGAAGCTCCGCAAGCAGATGCAGGTCGAGCTGAAGCGGATCCAGCAGGAGGTCGGGGTCACCTTCATCTACGTGACCCACGACCAGGAGGAGGCGATGACGATGTCCGACCGCATCGCCGTGATGAACAACGGCCGGTACGAGCAGCTCGGCGACCCCGAGGGCCTCTACGAGCGGCCGACGACCCGGTTCGTTGCCGGCTTCCTCGGCATCAGCAACCTGCTGCCGGGACGGGTGACGGACACGGCCGACGGCTACGCGATCGCCGAGCTCGGCGGTAACGCCCGCGTCCGCGTCCCGCGTTCGCTGCTCGGCGATGACACGACCGTCGAGGTCGGCGTCCGGCCCGAGAAGATCCGGATGCACAAGGCCGAACAGGCCGCCCCGCCGGGCTCGAACGAACTCGAGGGCACCGTGATCGACGCCTCGTACCTCGGCGTCTCGACGTCGTACGTCGTCGAGGCCCGTTCCGGCGCCCGGCTCACGATCTACGAGCAGAACGTGGAACGGACCGTCCACGGCTCGCTCCATCGCCCGGGGGAGACGGTCCGTCTGTCGTGGTCGCCGGATCACACGTTCGTCGTCCGGCCCGAACCACCCGGCATCGACCAGGGCGCCCCGGCATGACGCCGCGGGCCCGCCAGCCACGGAGGAGACGATGAGCGATCAGTCAGCCGGACCGGACATGGGACCCACCCCCGGGCTCACCCGCCGGCGGTTCATCCAGGGCACCGGCCTCGTCGGTGTCAGCGCATTCCTGGCGGCGTGCAGCACGAGCGGCACGGGCACCGCGACACCGACCCCTGCCGCGTCCGGCGAGGCCACGCCGGCGCCGTCCGGCGAGCCGACGGACGCCGCTTCGCAGTCGCCGTCGGCCGAGCTCAACTTCGCGAACTGGCCGCTCTACATCGACACCGACGACGAGGACGACACCAAACACAAGACGCTCGAGGACTTCACCGCGAAGTACGGCACGGTCGTCAACTACTCCGAGGTGATCAACGACAACGAGGAGTTCTTCGGAACGATCCGGCCGGCGCTCCAGGGCGGCCAGGACACCGGCTGGGACCTCGTCGTGCTCACCGACTGGATGGCCGCCCGCCTCATCCGGCTCGGCTGGGTCGAGACGTTCGATCTGGCCAACATGCCGAACAAGGAGGCGAACCTCCAGGACGTCTACAAGGGCGTCGACTTCGACCCGACCGACGACCACCACGCGCCCTGGCAGTCGGGCATGACCGGGCTGGGCTACGACAGCGCGGTGACCGGCGACCTGACGAGCCTCGAGGCGCTCTGGACCGACGATCCGCGCTGGACCGGCAAGGTGACGTTCCTGACCGAGATGCGCGATGCGATCGGGCTGACCCTCCTCAAGCTCGGCACGGACCCATCGCAGGCGACCGAAGCCGACGTCGACGAGGCCGTCGCCGAGATCCAGACGGCGCTCGACGCGGGGATCATCCGCGGCTTCACCGGCAACGAGTACGCCGAGGACATGGTGTCGGGCAACGTCGTGCTGGCGATGGCCTGGTCCGGAGACATCATCGTGAAGCAGGCCGAGAAGGAGACCCTCGTCTGGCAGCTGCCCGACGAGGGCGGCATGCTCTGGACCGACAACATGCTCATCCCGAAGGGCGCTCAGCACAAGTACACGGCCGAGCTGTTCATCGACTTCGTCTACGACCCGGCGATCGCCGCCCAGATCGCCGCCTACGTGAACTACGTCACCCCGGTCAAGGGCGCCAAGGAGGCCCTGGCTGCCGAGGATCCCGAGCTCGCCGAGAGCCCGCTGATCTTCCCGTCCGACGAGGTGCTCGCGAACGTGAAGATCTTCAAGAGCCTGACCGAGGAGGAGGAAACCTACTTCAACGACCAGTTCTCGGCGGTGACCGGCAACTAGGCGGAGGGATCCCGACCCGATGGGCGCGAGGCGCTGGATCGTCCGGCTCACGCCGTACCTGCTCCTCGCGCCCGGCATGCTCTGGCTGCTCGTCTTCTATGTCTACCCGAGCTTCCAGATGTTCATCAGCTCCTTCTGGAGCGGCACGCTCGAGACGGGCTTCACGTTCTCGCTCGACAACTGGACGACCTACACCGACGCGCTCGCCCGCTACGAGCCGCAGTTCCTGCGCTCGCTCGTCTACGGTGGCGCAGCGACGATCGTCTGCTTCCTGATCGCGTATCCCCTCGCCTACACGATCGCGTTCCGGGGCGGCCGCTACAAGAACCTGCTGCTGTTCCTCGTCATCGCCCCGTTCTTCACGAGCTTCCTGCTGCGGACCCAGAGCTGGAAGATCATCCTCGGCGACGACGGCATCCTCTTCGGTCCGCTCAAGGACCTGGGCTTCCTGCCGCCCGAGTTCCGCGTGCTCGCCACGCCGGCCGCGGTCGTCGCCGGCATCGCCTACAACTTCCTGCCGTTCATGACGCTGCCGATCTACGTCTCGCTGGAGAAGATCGACAGCCGACTCGTCGAGGCCGCGAAGGACCTGTACGCCGGTCCCTGGCGACCGGGCGGGACGGTCGCCGGCGGGGTCCTCGGGGCGAGCGTCGGAGCCGTGCTCGCCGCGGCACTCACCTACCCGATCCTGCCGCTGGCACTCGGCGGGGCGATCCTCGGCGTCGTGATCGGCACGTTCTTCGTCTCGGAGTCGTTCCTGCGGGTCGTCCTGCCGCTCTCGCTGCCGGGCGTCTTCGCCGGATCGCTTCTCACGTTCATCCCGGCGATGGGCGACTTCGTCAACGCGGAGCTCCTCGGCGGCGGTCCCCAGACACGGATGATCGGCAACGTCATCCAGAGCCGCTTCCTCGACAACAACGACTACCCGACGGCCGCCGCCCTCAGCTTCATCCTCATGGCCGCGATCCTCGCGATGGTCGCGATCTACGCCCGGCTGCTGGGGACGCGCGAGCTGACGAGCGCCCGATGAACGCCTCGATCGACGGCGAGGCCGCGCGGCCGTCGGCCGCCGTTCGGGCGGGGCGCTTCATCACCCGCAACGTCCTCTACGTGTACACGGCGTTCGCGATCCTCTACCTGATGCTGCCGGTCGCGGTCATGGCCCTCTTCAGCGTCAACGACCCGCCGGGCAAGAGCAACGTCGCCTGGCATGGCTTCAGCCTCGACGCCTGGCTGAACCCGTTCGGCGTGCCCGGGCTCCTCCAGGTCGTCGAGACGAGCGTCGCTGTCGCCTTCCTCTCGACGATCGTGGCGACCGCGCTCGGGACGCTCATCGCCCTCGCCCTCGTCCGCTACGACTTCCGCGGCTCGGCCGCGACAAACACCCTCATCTTCCTGCCGATGGCGACGCCGGAGATCGTCCTCGGCGCGTCGCTCCTCACGCTCTTCGTGGCGATCGGCCAGCCGCCGTTCTTCCCGACGAACTTCCTGACGATCCTGATCGCCCACATCATGTTCAACATCAGCTACGTCGTCGTGACCGTCCGGGCCCGCCTGTACGGATTCGACCGCCATCTCGAGGAGGCGGCGATGGACCTCGGGGCAGACGAGGTCACGACGTTCCGCAAGGTGACGTTCCCGATCATCCTGCCCGGCATCATGGCGGCCGCCCTCCTCGCGTTCAGCCTCTCGATCGACGACTACGTCATCACGAGCTTCACCGCCGGGCGGACGTCGACGTTCCCGATCTTCATCTGGGGCTCTGCCAGGGTCGGCGTGCCGGTCCAGGTCAACGTCATCGGCACCGCGTTCTTCCTCATCGCCGTCGGCTTCGTGGCGGTCACGACGTTCCTGCAGGGCCGTGCGAGCCGGCCGCCGCGACCGGCCCGACGGGCAGGTCCAGAGGCCGCCGCGGCGGCGGATCGGACGCTGGCTCCCGCGCCCGAGACCTGATGGGCGAGGGCGTCATCGAAATCGTGCCCGCGACGGGCGACCGCTGGGACGACGTCGCCCGCGTCCTGGGCCCGAACGGCGACCGGGGCTGCTGGTGCCAGGCGCCGCGTGGGTTCGCTTCCGGCTACGGGCGCGACGAGCGCGGGAGACGCCGCGAGCTGCTCCGTGCGCAGCTCGACGAGGACCCGCCGGCCGGGATGCTGGCGTACCTCGACGGCGAGGTCGCCGGCTGGTGCGGCTTCGGCGTCCGCACCCGGCTGCCGCGTCTCGAGCGATCCCGGACGATCCCGAAGGTCGACGACCGGCCCGTCTGGTCGATCCTCTGCTTCAACGTCCGGACCGGGTTTCGCCGCAAGGGAGTCGCGGCCGCCCTCCTCGCCGGCGTCGTGGACTACGCCCGCCGGGCGGGGGCGCCGGGCGTCGAGGCCTATCCGATCGACGCGGAGGGAGGGCGAGTGAACTCGAGCTTCGGCTACGTCGGCGTGACCCCGATGTTCGAGAAGGCCGGTTTCGAGCGGATCCTCGAGACGGGCGCCCGCAGCGACTCGCGACCGCGGATCCTCATGCGCCTGATGTTCTGACTGGCCGGGCTAACCAGCCCGCAGCCGCGCCAGGACCTCGTCGTGGAGCAGCCCGTTCGTCGCGAGGAGCGAGCCGCTGTCGATGGCCCGCCGACCCTCGAGATCGGTGACGCGCCCGCCGGCCTCCTCGACGAGGACCGTCGGCGCGGCCGCGTCCCACGCCGAGAGCTCGACCTCGACCATCGCCTCGGCGGCCCCCTCGGCGAGGAGCGCGTACCCCCAGAAGTCGCCGAATCCGCGCTCTCGCCAGACAGCGCCGAGCAGGGCGCGGAAGCCCGGCGCTCGACCGGATGCCTCGAGGTCGTGACCCGAACCGTAAAAGGCCTGGGCGTCGGAAAGCGCCGCGACACGCGACACCCGGATCCGGCGGGGGGAGGCGTCGCCGCTCCCGCGCACCCAGGCGCCGCCGCCGCGCCGGGCCCACCACCGTTCACGGAGCGCCGGCGCCGAGATCATCCCGGCCTGGATCTCGCCCTCGCGCTCGACGGCGATCAGCGTTGCGAAGATCGGCACGCCCCGCATGAAGTTGTGGGTTCCGTCGATGGGATCGACGTACCAGCGCGTCGCGGCGTCGGCGGCCTCGGTGCCGTACTCCTCGCCGACGAGTCCGTGGTCGGGGTGGGCCGCCGCGAGCCGCGACCGGATCGCCCGCTCGATCGCGGTGTCGGCCTGGGTCACGAACGTGCGGTCCGGCTTGGCCCTGATCTCGAGGTCCCGCCGGAACGCGGCCCGGGCCAGCTCGTCGGCTTCGTCGCAGGCCTCGTGGGCGAGGGCGAGCCAGCCGTCCAGCTCCGACTCACTGCCGCGCCGCAGCGAGGCCGACCAGTCGGCCCCGAACTCCGTGTCTTGCGTCACGCGCCTCCCCTCGTCGGTCCCTGCCCCGCGGCAAGCCTAACGATCAGTGGCAGGCCGCGCTGCCCCGGTCGGAGAACGGCCCGCTCGTCGCGACGAACTCCCAGTCGTAGCGGCCGTCGCGCAGCGTGAACTTCAGGACGCCGTGGCTGACGATCGCCCGGAGCTCGCTGTTCGCGGCGGTCTCCTCGAAGTCGCGGAGCCGCGCGCCGCCGGTCCCGACGACGAACTGGCGGAGCCCTGCAGCACGGTCCTCGTTCGCGTCGGGATCCTGCGGCGCGAAGCGCTCGTAGTCGTGGTCGTGACCGTTGATCACGACGTCGGCGCCTGCCTCGTAGAGGACGTCCCAGAACGGCGACACGTCGCGGTCGTTGCCGTGGAAACCGGAGCTGAAGCGGGGATGGTGGAAGATCGCAGCCGTGCATTCGGCGTCACTGCCGGCCAGGTCGTCGATCAACCAGCGGACCTGGTCGGAGCCCTCCTCGCAGTCGACATGGGTGCAGTTCGAGTCGAGCATCACGATGTGCCACGTCCCCAGGTCGAACGAGTACCACGTCTCGCCATCGGGTCCGAGGGCAGCCTCGCCGAAGTACTCGAGGTAGGGTCGCGCCTCATCGGTGTCGTAATCGTGGTTCCCCGGGACCGGCCGGGTGCGCTCGAGGTGACGGCCCCAGGTGGGACCGTAGCAGTCCCGAAACTGGCGCTCGGTCCCGCTGCCGTAGGCGAGATCGCCGGCGGCGAACACCGTTCCGGGGATGGCGTCGAGCAGCTTCGCCGTCGCCTCGTCCTCCTCGTAGGAGCAGCCTGCGATGTCGCCGGCTCCCACGAGAACCGGATCCTCGCCGGACGGCTCGAGCGAGGGCGAATCGATCGGTGGCGACGGTTGCCGAGACGGATCCGGATCGGACGACTGGAGCGGCGTCGGGCTCGTCGGCACCGAGGCAGGCTGCGTCGGCCCGGGGCTTCTGCTCGCGGAGGACTCGATCGGCGGCTGCGAGTTGACGGCGACCACGATCCCGGCGAGCAGGATGAGGGTGGCGACGAACGCAACGATGAGCAGTCCGGCATCGCGAGCATAGGGACGGCGCTGGTTCGTCATGGGTCCCGTAGCCTATCCGAGGCCCGTTCAGGTCGTGTTGCGCCCGGACGTCGGACGCCGGGCCGACGCAGAATTGGGCCGTGACGACCGACGCCCTCGCCCGCCTCCGCGCCATCTGCCTGGCGCTGCCGGGCGCCACCGAACGGCTGAGCCACGGCGAGCCGACGTGGTTCGTGGAGGACAAGCGCGTCTTCGTGACGTTCGCCGATCACCATCACGAGGACCGCCTGGCGTTCTGGTGCGCCGCGCCGGACGGCGCCCAGGAGGCGCTCGTCGCATCCGACCCCGAGCGTTTCTTCGTGCCGCCCTACGTCGGCCATCGCGGCTGGCTCGGCGTACGCCTCGACGTCCCGGTCGACTGGGACGAGATCGAGCGGATCGTCCGCGAGGCGTGGGGCGTCATTGCGCCGGCCCGCCTGCGGGCCCGGTTCGGGCGGCCGGCGGCGGGCTGATCGGGGTGCCCCGGGTGCCGACGGCGGCCGGAGGCGGCCGCCGCCGGCCCGAGACGCTATTAGGGGTCGAGTCGGTAGAAGCGGAACGTGTCGTGTTCGATCGGCAGGACCGTCATCCGGGTGAAGCCTGCGTCGCGGGCCATCGCCTCGATCGCGCTCGGCCGGAGCACCGTGCCGGTCGCGACCGACGGCTGATCGGCCAGTCCGTTCGCCAGGCACATCATGATGCTGTAGGCGTACATCAGCCGCTCGGTCTCGTCACCGGGGGCGGTGAACCGATCGGCGACCCGCTCGTCGGCGACGAGGACGGCTCCGCCTGGGGCGAGGAGACC
>DASTVH010000118.1:0-7549 GCA_035759195.1 Candidatus Limnocylindrales bacterium | reverse complement strand
CGCTCGAGGAGGCGTCGCGAGAGTCGGGTGTCCTCGGCCGCGATCAACGGCACGTCGCGGAGCACCTCGAGCGCCCGCAGGGTGACGTCGCCGAGGTTGCCGATCGGCGTGGCGACGACGAACAGACGGCCGGCCGCGGCGGCCGGGCCGCTCACTCCCGGGCCGAGCCGGGTCGGCGCCGCGGATAGAGATAGTCGACGCCGGCCGTCCGTGGACCGAGCTTGGCGATCGGGGGCACCTGCCGCTTGAACTCGGAGGTCGCGATCATCCGGTCCACCCGCTCCACGAGGGCTCGCTCGAAGCCCAGCGCGACGAGCTCGTCGATCGAGCGCCGCTTGTCGATCCGCCAGAACAGCAGCCGGTCGAGGAGCGGGTAGCTGATGTCGGCTTCGGCCTCGTCGGTCTGGCCCGGCCAGAGGTCGGCCGAGGGCGCCTTGCGGATGATCGCCTCGGGAACGTCCATCGCGGCGGCGACCTGGCGGACCTGGCTCTTGTAGAGGTCGCCGATCGGATTGAACGCGCACGCGTTGTCGCCGAAGATCGTCGTGTAGCCGATGAGCGATTCGGTCTTGTTCCCCGTGCCCACCACGAGCCCGCCCCAGGTGACCGATCGGTCGTAGAGGACGGCCATCCGCTGGCGGGCCATGAAGTTGCCGCGCCGGAGCGAGCTCGCGTCGGGGTCGCCCGCGAAGAAGCCGTCGACCATGGGGCTGATGTCGACGATCTCCGAGGCGCAGCCGAGTCGCCGGACGACCTCCTCGGCGTCGGCCCGCGAGGCGGGCGACGAGGTCCGGTACGGCATGAGGACGCAGAGCAGCTTCTCGGCCCCGATCGCCTCGGCGGCGAGGTAGGCGACGAGCCCCGAATCGATGCCGCCCGAGAGGCCCAGCACGAGCCGCTCGAAGCCGGCCTGGCGGAGCTGGCCGCGGATGAACTGGGCGATGACCCGGCGGGCGATCGCGGTGTCGATCGCGAGCTCCGGCGGCAGCTCGAACAGCGGCTCGGCCGGGGCGCCGGCGGTCATCCGGCCTTGACCTCGCGGTCCCGGCGGAAGCCGATCGGCCGCTCGACCGGGTCGCCGGGTGCCACGTCGAGCCCGGCGGCCGCGCCCTCCTCGGCCGTCGAGTCGCCGGCCATTCCGGCCCGCTCCGCGATGATCCGGCCGAGCTCGCGGGCCTCGAGCTCCGGGCGCTCGTCGCGCAGGAGCGGCAGCGCCACCCGCTCGCGGCGGACGTCGGCGAGGGAGACGTCGACCGTGAAGAGGCCCTCCTCGAAGAACGGCGCGGACAGGAGCGCCTCACCGGTCGGCGCGATGACCTCGGACCCGCCCCAGAACGAGATCGACTCGTCGACGCCGACCCGGTTGCAGAAGACGACGAACGAGGTCGTGAGCTGGGCGTACGTCCGCATGAGCAGCCGCCACGACGTCGCGGTTCCGAGCCCCACCTCGTTCGTCGCCGCGAGGTCGCGTCCCGGCGACGACGAGACGTTGATGAGCAGCTGCGCCCCGTCGAGCGCGAGCAGCTGGGGCACGGTCAGGTGCCAGAAGTCCTCACAGACCGCGATCCCGACGCCGACCCCCAGCCGCGACGGCGTCGCCCGCAGGAGATCGCCCGCGGCGAAGAACCGGCGCTCGTCGAAGAGCCCGTACGTCGGCAGGAAGAGCTTGCGGTGGACGTGCCGGATCCGGCCGTCCTCGAGGAGCGCCGCGGCGATGAAGAGGCGATGGTCGCCCGACTCCTCGACGAACGAGACGACCGCCGAGAGGTCCTCGGTCGCCTTCGCGAGGCCGGCGAGGCGCGGGTCGTCGAGGCGGATCGCCACCTCCGCGGCGAGGTCCTGGAGCAGGTAGCCGGTCAGGCCGAGCTCCGGGAACACGACGAGCCCGGCCCCCTGGCGGCGGGCCTCTCCGAGGATCTCGTGGTGGCGGGCGAGGTTCTCGTCGAACGCGCCGAGCCGCGGCGCAATCTGGGCGAGGGCGATCCGGAGCGCTGTCACGAGCGGAGCATAGCGCCCGCCGTTCTCGGCCGGCCGTTCGGGAATGGCCCCGCGGCCACCGATGAGGCCCCCGTCCCACGCACGGGGCCTCCGCCGGCGCAGCCCAGCCTCATCGCACAGTCCCGTGCACGAGATGATCGCGGCCGGCCTCCAGATGGGACGACATGTGCATCTGATGCACCGCCGGCGCGCCGGCGGCCGAGCGTTCAGGTCCCCGGCGACGCCGAATCCTCGACGATCTCGATCTCGGCGGGCGGCACGGCCGCCGCCGGCCGCTCGTCGGCGATGGCCGACGCCGGCACCGAACCGGGCGCGGCCGGCGCGTTCGCCGCCGCCCGGCCCGTCGCCTGGAGCTGCTCGGACGAGCCGTCGACCTGCTCCGCGAAGTGGCAGGCGACCTCGTGCCGTGAGCCGACGGTCCGCAGCTCGGGATCGAGCGTGACGCACTCCTCGGGGTTGCCCAGGCGGTCGCGCAACCAGCAGCGGGTGTGGAAGCGGCAGCCAGAGGGCGGCGCCGCCGGCGACGGCACGTCGCCGCGCAGGATGATCCGCCGCCGGCGCGACTCGACGACGGGATCCGGGATCGGGATCGCCGAGAGGAGGGCCACGGTGTACGGGTGGAGCGGGTAGCGGTTGAGGTCCTGGGAGCTGGCCAGCTCGACGATCCGTCCCAGGTACATCACCGCGATCCGGTCGCTGATGTGGCGGACGACCGAGAGGTCGTGGGCAATGAACAGGTACGTCAGGTCGAACTCGCCCTGGAGCCGCTCGAGGAGGTTGATGATCTGGGCCTGGATCGAGACGTCGAGCGCGCTGATCGGCTCGTCCGCGACGATCAGGTCGGGATGGACCGCCAGCGAGCGGGCGACGCCGATCCGCTGCCGCTGGCCGCCCGAGAACTCGTGTGGGTAGCGGTCGGCGAAGTCCGGGTTGAGCCCGACGGTCGCGAGCAGCTCGCGGACGCGCTCCCGCCGCTCCGCCCGGTCGCCGATCTCGTGGATGTCGAGCGGCTCGCCGATGATGCCGCCGGCCGTCATCCGCGGGTTCAGGCTCGAGTACGGGTCCTGGAAGATCATCTGCATCCGCCGCCGGGTCTTGCGCAGGTCGGTGTCGTTGAGCGACGCGAGGTCGATGCCGTCGAAGCGGACCGCGCCGGCGGTCGGCTCGAGGAGGCGGATGATCGCCCGGCCGGTCGTGCTCTTGCCGCAGCCGGACTCGCCGACCAGGCCGAGCGTCTCGCCGCGCTCGAGGCGGAAGCTGACCCCGTCCACCGCCCGGACGTCGCCGATGTGGCGCTCGAAGACGAGCCCCTGGGTGATCGGGAACCAGACCTTCAGCCCCTCGACGTCGACGAGGTTCCGGCCGTTGCCGCCCGCGCCGGCCGCCGGCCGGTCGGCGCTGGGTGCGCCGGCCGCAGTCACGCGAGCACCTGCCCGGTCACGCGAGCACCTCCTCGGTCGGCGCGAGGTCCTCGACGACCGCATCGGGCGGCGGCGCCGGCACGAAGCCCTCCCGGAGCGGCCGGCCGGCGTCGGCCTCCTCGGGCGTCGGCCGGTTGTGGCAGGCGATCTGGTGCGTCGCATCCGGTCCCGAGGTCCGCAGACGCTCGTTCGGGTCGAGCGGGACCAGCGGCGGCATCTCCCGCCAGCAGACCTCGAGGCGCCACGCGCAGCGCGGCGCGAAGGGGCAGCCGACGGGCGTTCGGCGCTGGTCGGGCGGCGTGCCCTCGATCGGCACGAGTTCGCCGGGGCGGACCTCGTCGAGCCGGGGAATCGAGTGGAGCAGCCCGACCGTGTACGGGTGGGAGGGCTCGCCGAAGAGCTTCTCGGTCGTCGCGGTCTCGACGATGAACCCCGCGTACATGACGTTGATCCGCTGCGTCATCCCGGCCACGACGCCGAGGTCGTGGGTGATGAGGATCATCGCCGTCCCGCTCTCGGTCGTGAGCCGCCGGAGCAGCTCGAGGACCTGGGCCTGGATCGTCACGTCCAGGGCGGTCGTCGGCTCGTCGGCGATCATCAGCTTCGGCTCGAGGGCGAGGGCCATCGCGATCATCACCCGCTGGCGCATCCCGCCCGAGAACTGGTGGGGGTAGTTCCGGAGGCGGCCCTCGGCCTTCGGGATCCCGACCATCTCGAGGAGCTCGATCGCCCGCCGGCGGGCCTCCTCGCGGGTCGTCTGGCGGTGGGCCCGGATCGTCTCGACCATCTGCTCCTCGACGGTCAGGACCGGGTTGAGGCTCGTCATCGGATCCTGGAAGATCATCGCCACGTCGCGGCCGCGCAGCTCGCGCATGTCGCTCTCGGGCAGGTGCACGAGATCGAGGCCGTCGAACAGGACGCTGCCGCCCTCGATCCGCCCGGCCGGCTTCGGCAGCAGCCGCATGATGGCGAGGTTCGTGACGCTCTTGCCGCAGCCGGACTCGCCGACGAGGCCGAGCGTCTCGCCGGGCTCCAGGTCGAACGACACGCCGTTGACGGCATGGATCGTGCCCTCGTGGGTTCGAAAGCGGACGACGAGGTCGCGGACCGCGAGGAGGGGCATGCCGGCCGCTACCGCTTCAGCCGGGGATCGAGCGACTCGCGGAGGCCGTCGCCGAGCAGATTGAAGCCGATCGCGGTCAGCACGATCATGATCCCGGGGAAGAACAGCAGGTGCGGCGCCTGGCGCAGGAACTTCGTCGAGTCTGTCAGCATCGTCCCCCACTCCGCGGTCCGCGGGTCTGGCGGTCCGAGGCCCAGGAAGCCCAGGCCCGCGACGTCGATGATCGCGGTCGCCAGGGCGAGGGTCGCTGCCACGATGAGCGGCGTGAGTGCGTTCGGGAGCATGTGGCGGAGCAGGATCCGCGAGGCGGGCGCCCCGATCGAGCGGGCGGCCACGACGTAGTCGGCGGTCCGCAGCGAGAGCAGGCTGCCGCGCAGGATCCGGGCGAAGATCGGGGCGTTCGTCACCGCCACCGCGAGCATGATCTGGGGCAGGCCGCGGCCGAGCCAGGCGACGATGCCGATCGCGAGCAGGATGCCGGGGATCGAGAGCAGCACGTCGGTGACGCGCATGAGCGTCGCGTCGACCTTGCCGCCGGCGGCGCCGGCGATCGCGCCGAGCGTGCCGCCCATGACGAGCGCCAGGAAGACCGAGACGACGCCCACCTGGAGGCTCACCTGTGCGCCGTAGAGGATCCGGGTGAACTCGTCGCGGCCCTGGAGGTCGGTGCCCATCCAGTGCTCGGAGCTCGGCGGCTTGAGCCGATCGACGAGGGCGCCCTCGATCGGGTCGTACGGGGCGATCACCGGAGCGAGCACGGCGGCCGCCACGAACAGGCTCACGAGGCCCAGGCCGAGGAGCGCCGGGCGATTGCGGAGCAGGCGGCGCGCTGCGTCGTGCCACAGGCCGCGGCTGGCCCGATCCTGGGCGGCGACGGTCGGCGCGGCGACGGTCGCACCCATCAGCTGTACCGGATCCGGGGGTTGAGGTACGCGTAGAGGATGTCGACGATGAGGTTCACCGTGAGGAAGACGAGGGCGAAGATCAGGATCGAGGACTGGATGACGAAGTAGTCGCGGTTGCGGATCGCGTCGACCACCCAGCGGCCGACGCCGTTCCAGGCGAACACGCTCTCGGTGATGACGGCGCCCGCGAGCAGGCCGCCGACCTGGAGGCCGACGACGGTCGTGACCGGCAGCCAGGCGTTGCGCATGATGTGGCGATTGTCGACCCGGCGCTCGGTCAGGCCCTTGGCCCGCGCGGTGCGCACGTAGTCCTCGTTCGCCACGTCGAGTACGGCGGCCCGGGTGATCCGGGTGATGATCGCGAGCGGGATCGAACCCAGGGCGATGCCCGGCAGGATCAGGTGGAGCACGGCGTCGACGAACGCCCGGGGCTCGCCGGCGATGAGCGTGTCGATGAGCATGAAGTTCGTCACCGAGTCGATCCCGAGGCGCGGGTCGATCCGGCCGGAGACGGGTGTCCAGCCGAGCTGCACGCTGAAGAAGAACTGGAGCGTCAGCCCCAGGACGAAGATCGGGATGCTGATGCCGAGGAGCGAGATGATCGTGACGAGCCCGTCGGGCCAGCGCTGGGCGTAGCGGGCGGCCAGCCGTCCGAGCGGGATCCCGAGACCGACGGCGAAGAGCAGGGCGACGAGCGTCAGCTCGATCGTGGCCGGGAAACGGAGCATGAACTCCTGGAGGACCGGCCGGCCGTTGACGAGGCTCGAGCCGAGGTCCCCCTGGAAGAGGTCCCCGAGGTACAGGAAGTACTGCTCGTGGAGCGGTCGGTCGAGGCCCAGCGACTCACGCAGCCGGGCCAGTGAGGCCGCCGTCGCGTGCTGGCCGAGGATCGATCGGGCCGGGTCGCCCGGCAGGAGGTGGACGAAGGCGAACAGGACGACGGACAGGCCGAAGAGGACCGGGATCGCCATGAGCAGGCGGCGAACGATGTACCGGGCCACGGTCCCTCAGTCGGGCTGGTGTGCGGCGGTCCCGCCGGTGGCGGGACCGCCGGGTTGACGAGCCCCGCGGCGGAACGCCGCGGGGCCGTCGCTTACCTGTCGAGCCAGGCGGTATTGAAGTACTCGTTGAGGGCACCGCTGCCCACGACACCCTTGACGTCGGCCTGGGCGGCCGCCGGCGGGGTCGAGTTGACGAGCGGGATCGTCGGGAGGTCGGCGCCGACGAGGTCCTGCGCCTTCTCCCAGAGCTCCTGCTGCTCGGCCTCGTCGACCGAGGCGAGCGCCTGGTTCATCGTGGCCTCGAGCTCGTCGTTCTCGTACGCGTACTCGGGGTTCGGCTCGCCGTCCCGATAGGCGAAGAACGCCGTGCTGAGGAAGTTGTCGGGGCCGGCCCAGTCGCACGTCCAGCCGATCAGCCACGCCTCGTACTGCCCTTCCGACTCGGCGTCGAGGTAGTCGGGGTTCCAGGTCGCGGTGTTCGGGTTGATCGTGAAGCCGACCGCCTCGAGGTCGTTCGAGATCGCCTCGAACAGCCCGCGCGGATCCGGCATGTACGGCCGGGCCACGTCGGACGGATACCAGAAGTCGATCGTCAGGTCGGTCACGCCTTCGGCCTGGGCCTCGGCGATGAGCTCCCGTGCTCGATCGGGGTCATAGGTCGGCAGGCCGAGCGGCTTGTAGAACTGGGTCGCCGGCGGCATCCAGTTGTCGGCCGGGACCGCCTGGCCGGCGTAGAAGGCCTCGATGTACGCCTCGCGGTCGAGCGCGTGCATCATCGCCTGGCGGATCTTGAGGTTGTCGACGGGCTGGTAGGTCTGATTGATGGCCAGGTGCCCGAGGTTGCAGGACTCGCCGCGGTCGATGACCTGGAGGTCGCCGCCCTCGGTGATCGTGGCGGCGTCGACCGGCGCGACCGTCTGGGCGAAGTCGACCTCGCCGCTGCTGACGGCGTTGAACTCTGCGGTCTGATCGGGGAACGGCCGGAAGATGATCTCGTCGAGATGCGGAACGCCGTCCGGGTTCCAGTAGTCGGCGTTCTTCTCGATCGTGACGTGGTCGTCGGGCACCCATTCGCTGAACTTGAACGGACCCGTGCCGACC
>DASTVH010000117.1:0-8740 GCA_035759195.1 Candidatus Limnocylindrales bacterium | reverse complement strand
CGAGTGGATCGGCCTGAAGCTCGGCGCAAAGGGCATGAACCTCAGTTACGACGACACGATGACCGACGTGATCGAGACCACAGCGGGCGCCCTGCTGGGCGGCGCGGTGACCCTTCTGCGCCATCCATCGCGGCTGCGACGGGTGCCGGGCCGATCCGGCGATCCGGTCGTCGAGCTGCACCATGTCGAGCCCACCCGCTCGACCGCCTGACCCGGTGGCGTCCGAGGCACGTCCGCCGGCGCCGGTGGCCCTCCAGTTCGTCGGTCACGCGACGGTCCTCATCGACTTCCCGGGCGTGCGCGTCCTGACCGACCCCTTCCTGCGCTCGAGGCTGGGACCGCTCGTCCGGCACGGGCCGCCGCCGGCTCCCGAGAGCCTCGGCGCGATCGATGTCGTCGTCATCTCGCACGGCCACCCCGACCACTTCGACCTGGCGTCGCTCGGTGCCCTGGCCGGGAGGCCGCTCGTCGTCGTTCCCCGCGGCCTGGCCTCGAGGGCTCGGCGGGCGATGCGCGGTGACATCGTGGAGCTCGTCGCCGGCGAACGGATCGATCTCGGGGGCCTGGCCGTCACCGCTGTGCCCGCCCATCACTGGATCACGCCGGGCGCGCCGAGGGCGCAGCCGGTCGGCTACCTCCTCGACTCGGAGGCGTGCATCTATTTCGCCGGGGACACGGGGCGGATCCCGGCGATGCGTCGGCTGGCCGGCCTCGTCGACGTCGCGCTCCTGCCGGTCTGGACCTGGGGCCCGCACCTCGGCCCGGGCCATCTCGGCCCGCGATCGGCGGCACAGGTCCTCGCCGACATCGCGCCGACGGTGGCGGTCCCGATCCACTGGGGCACGCTCTACCCGCGCCAGCTGCATCGCGTCTGGCGCGGCCCCCTCGACGAACCGGGCGACCGTTTCGCGACGCACGCCGCGGCGCTCGCTCCCGGCGTGGACGTCCGCGTCCTGCGGCCCGGAGCGATCGCCACGGTTGCGCCGCCACGGTAGCTGCCGCTGCGCCGCCTCACGGTCAGCTGCCCGAGTGGGACCAATGCGTCGGCCCCTCGGGACCCCCTGCGAGTGGTTGCCGGCGGTCGGGGTGCGGCAGGATCGTGACGACCATGGCCGCGACTCCTTCCACCGTGCCGACCCACCGTCGCTCCCGGGCGACGATCGCCGGGCTCATCGTCGTGCTCGGCGTCCTCGCCGCACTCCTGCCCTCGAGTGCCGCCGCCGCGACCGTGTACCGGCGCGACGTGTACTTCCTGTCGGGCTACGAGCGGCAGGTCGACAACCGGACCTGCACGGCAGCGTCGACGGCGATGATGCTGAACTTCGTCGCGGGTCGGGACCTCGGGCTCAACCAGCTCGAGGTCCTTCGTTACGCGCAGGCGCGGGACGCCCTCAACGACGCGACGCAGCGCGGGTCGGATCCGCTCGGCTGGTCCCGTGCGCTCACCTACTATGCGCCGCGGACCGGCTCCGCATTCACGTACAACTGGGAGGCATACGCCACCGAGGCGGCGGCCCTCAGGCGGGCGGCCACGCAGCTGGCGGTCACGGGCCGGCCAGCCGGGATCCTGACGTTGAACGGCCGCCACGCGGTCGTCATGACCGGCTTCGAGTCGATCGGCGACCCGCGACGCGGGCCGTTCACGCTCACGTACGTGTGGATCAGCGATCCGATCGACTCGAAACACACCCGGTACACAGCGGCCGGCAGCCCGCTCGACCGGTACCTCGAACTCGATGCAACCGCGACGTACGACAAGCTCTGGTACGGCAAGTACATCGTGATCGTGCCCCAGGGCGGCACGGTGACTCCGATCGGCACCGTCGTGGTGAGCCGCTGACGCCGAACCTCGGACGCGGTCTCCTCAATTCAACCAAGCCGCATCTCGTAGCAGAGGCTGAGCGGATCGGCGGTGTACGGACCGAATGGAGGGATCCGCCGGAAGCCGTACCGCTCGTACAGCGCGATCGCCTCGTGCTGATGGATTCCGGTCTCGAGCCGCAGCAGGCTGATGCCGTTGGCTCGGGCATGGTCGGCGAGGCGATCAAGCAGCCGGCGACCGAAGCCCCGGCCGCGGTAGGCCGGCCGGACCCACATCCGCTTCACCTCGCCATATTCGCCGTCGACGAGCAGGATTCCGCCGCAGCCGGCCGGCATGCCGTCGGTGCGCAGGACGAAGAACGCGACGTTCTCGGCCAGGAGCCGCTCGACGCTGAAGCCGTGCCGGCTCACGGCAGGGTACTGGGGCTCGAGGTGGGCCTCGAGCTCCAGGATCAGGTTGGCGGCGTCCGGGGCGTCCGGGCGCTCGAGGTCGATGACGACGGACATCGGCGAATTGGCGCTGCGGTCGGCTGATCGAGGCGCGGCTCCGGTCACATCCGGGCCGCTCGATCCGCCATGGTAGTGGCCGCGGCGCTTCCCGGTCGGTCGCAACGCGGGATGGCGAGTCGTGGTCTCCTCGCCGCTCAGCCGGCCGCGGCGATCCCGAGGGTTAGTCGGATCGAGTCCCACTTGTCGATCAGATCGACGATCGCAACGACGATCAGGAGCAGCCCGGCGACGATCTCGACCACGCGGTGACGGGCGACGATCCAGCCGACGATCTCGCGGCTCCGCGTTCCCGCGAGGAGCGACAGGACGACGAGCGGCAGCCCGAAGCCGAGACCGAACACCAGGAACGTCCCGACCTTCCCGGCAGCGTCGGCGATGCCGATCGAGATGCCCAGCAGGCTGACCAGAAACGGGCCGGCACAGGGCAGGGCGATCGGCCCGAGCATGATCCCGTACACGTACGCCTGGCGGTAGGGGTTGGCGACGACCGGCACCCGCATCCCCGGCAGGCGCTCGAACGGATTGCGCCCCGCGAGCAGCAGGACGCCGAGCAGGATCAGCAGGCCGTCAACGACCGGCGTCGCGTACGCCAGGAGTCGGCTCGTGGGGACGGCGGCCGCAGCCAGGACCACCCCGACGCCCGTCATTGTCGTGAGCACGCCGGCGAGCACGAGCAGCCCGAGCAGCCCCGTCGCGCGACGGCCCTCCAGCGCCCGGGCATTCGAGCCGAGGTACGCGATGAACCCGGGATACAGCGGCAGGAGACACGGGCTGGCCGCGCTGAGCAGCCCGGCCCCGAACGGCCCCAGGCCGTCGAGGAGCGCGGCGAGGTTCACGGGCTGCGGGCAGTTACCGGCGGGTCAGGCGCCGTGTTCGGCGGCGAGACGGTGGATCTCCTCGACCGACTTCTGGCCGCGGTGGTGGCTGACCTGGCCGGCGGTGCCGACGACGATGATGTTGACCGACGGTGGGCTCAGCACGACGTCGCCGAAGTCGGCGACGAGGGCTCGGGCATAGTCGGCGTCGGCGATCGCGTACGTGAAGGGGAAGCCGTGCTGCTCCCGGTACGCCGCGAGCGCTTCCGCCGTCTCGGACGACTCGACGTCGATCGCGACCCAGGCCACGCGCTCCGGATCGAGGCCGTCGAATGCTGCGGTCGCCGTGACCTGCTGCGTTCGGCAGTTGGAGCACCAGATCGCCATCGTCTCGAGGAAGACGACCTTGCCCGACGCGACCAGGTCGGCGACGCGGAACGGTTGTCCGGTCGTGACGTCGAGAAGCGTCGCGGTCGCCCACGCCTGGGCCAGCTCCGGCCCGCGGGCGGCCGACGCCGGAGGGCCTTCGGTCGGCAGCCCGGATGGCGTCGGACTCGTCGCAACCGGCGTCGCTGGCGACGACGCGGGCGCGTCGGGCTTCGTCGCCACCGGAGAGGAGCACGCCGTCACGAGGCAGGCGACCGCGATGGCGCTGAGGATGTGGCGCCTCCGCTCCGGTCGATCGGTCATGTGCTCCTCGAGGGCGGCCGTTCGCCTGGATGGACCTTGGCGGTTCACTGTGACGCCTTCGTGACGGCGACGCTCGGGCGGGCCGCCGCCGGGCGATGCTCGGGCACGCCGGCCTGTCAGTCGAAGGCGAGGAACGTTGCGAGCGCCAGCAGCAACAGCGCCCCGGCCGTCACCCAGACGCGCCCGAACGCCGGATGGGCACGTCGACCGCGGAGCACCACGAACCCGGCAGTCACCACGAGCGCCCCGACCACCAGGATCGCGAGGTCGAGTGCGATCCACTGGGCGCCCGCCTCGCGCAGGATCGCCGCCCCAACGAGCAGGCCCGTCGCGACCGTTCCGAAGAAGACTCCCGAGCCGATTCGCACGAGCGGGGCGACGAGCGCATGCCGTCGTGGATGCGTCGCCAGGAGCGAGGCCCCGATGGCGGTGCCGAGGATGAGGACGATGATCGCGAGCGACGCGGCGATCGGCACGTGGTAGACCGAGCTGACGAGGATCTTGACGCCGGCGAACACCAGCAGGGCCGCCAGGCCGATCTTGAGGTAGATGAAGCGGTCGAGCAGGTTCGCGAGCAGGAAGTAGAGCGCTCGCAGGCCGAGGATCGCGAACAGGTTCGAGCTGAACACGATGAACGGATCGGTCGTGACCGCGAACACAGCCGGAATCGAGTCGAGAGCGAACATGATGTCGGTCGTCTCGATCGCGACGAGGACGGCGAGCAGCGGCGTTGCGATGCGCCGGCCGTTCTCGACGACCAGGAACGCCGGGCCGCGGTACCCATCGGTCATCGGGATCGCCCGACGGAAGAGCCGCAGGACCGGGTTTCGTTCCGGATCGACCGCGTGGCCCTGGGACCGGGCGAGGCGGAAGCCGGTGACGACGAGCAGGATCCCGAGCAGGTAGATGACCCAGTGGGCCGCGGCGAGGATCGCCGTGCCGGCGCCGATGAAGAGGGCCCGGAACACGATCGCGCCGAGGATCCCCCAGAACAGCAGTCGGTGCTGGTACGCCGCCGGGACGCTGAATGCCGTGAAGATGAGGGCGAAGACGAAGACGTTGTCGACCGAGAGCGACAGTTCGATCAGGTAGCCGGCGAGGTACTCGCCTCCGGCCACGCCGCCACGTGTCGCGGCGACCCACGCTCCGAAGCCGAGGGCCAGCGTCACCCAGACCGCGCTCCAGGCCGCCGCCTCCTTGAACGGAATGGGCTTCGCCTCGCGGTTGAGAACGAACAGGTCGATCGCCAGCATCGTCCCGACGATCAACGCCAGCAGGATCCACGGAAACAGGTCGGCAGACACGACGAGACCTCCGGCTTCGTTGCCGAAGGTCTCTCCCGACCGCTCGCAGCTCGGTCGGCCGCAGCGAGCCACGACAGGTGGCCGGGATGACGCCGCGGACCGGTTGGGGTACTCCCCTTCGTCCCGAGAGGTTCTCCGATCCGCGTCGGAGCGTCAAGCCTCGAGCGGAAGTTCCGCGTTGCAGGAGCGTGCCGGCTCGGCGGTGGCGGCCGCGCGCCGGATCTCGCCGACGACGTGGGCGACATGGGCCCGCAGCGCCGCCCGCAGGTCGTCCCAGCGATCCGGCTCCTCGCCGAGGTAGACCGCCCGGGCACGGGCCAGGACCGGCCGATGGACGGCCGGCAGGCGCGGCAGCGCCCAGTCGGCCGCCGCGTCCTTGGGGACGAGCTCGCCGGTGACGACCGTGACCCAGACCCTGGCCAGCGTCAGCACGACGTTGCGCTCGTCCGTGTCGGCCTCCGCGACGAGCGCGTCGATCCCCTCGACGACGGCCGCGAGGAGGTCATGGTCCGGGATCGGCTCGAGCAGGGCCGTGAACGGCGGCCCGGTCACCGGCGCCGATGAACGAGCCATCGCGAGCAACGTCGTCAGGTCGGGGTTCGGCGAGCGCCACGGCATCGGGTCGCCGGCGAGAAAGTCCGCCCGCAGCCAGTCGCCGTACTGGAAGTCGAGCGGCGGCGGATGGTGCCACGGCTGGATGGCAGAGCGGACGACGATCGCGACGTCGAGCGATCGGGCCGCCGGCGAGGGGTGGCGGCGACCGGAGAGGCCGATCAGCCGCTCGGCGAGGATGCGCCGCTCGGCGGCGGTCGTCGGCCGTTCGATCACGATGAGGACGTCGAGGTCGCTTTCGGGTCGCAACCCGCCGCTGACGGCCGAACCGAACAGGTAGATCCCGACCGCATCGTCGCCGAGGATCTCATCGACGAGCGCCGCGACGTCCTCGATCTGGGAGCGGCCGACCGCGTCCGCGACCCGAGCCCGCCACGTCGGCCCGTCGGGCGGGAGTGGGCGGCCCCGACCCGGATCCGGCCGCCCAGGCATTCAGGCGGCGACGGATTCGGCCCGGCGCAGGTACTCCGCCGTCAGCGAACCGGGGGCGTCGACGAGGTCCGAGGGGGTCCCGCTGAAGATGAGCCGGCCGCCCTTGGAACCCCCCTCCGGGCCGAGGTCGATGACCCAGTCCGCGTTGCGGACGACGTCGAGGTTGTGCTCGATGACGATGACGCTGTTGCCACCGTCGACGAGCCGGTCGAGCATCTCGAGCAGGTGGCTCGTGTCCGACATGTGGAGCCCCGTCGTCGGCTCGTCGAGGACGTAGATGTTGCCCTTCCGATGGAGCTCGCTTGCGAGCTTGATCCGCTGGCACTCGCCGCCCGACAGCGTGCTCAGGGGCTGGCCCAGCGTCAGGTAGTCGAGGCCGACGTCACTCATCGACTGGAGCCTGCGGACGATGTCGCGCTGGGTGAACGCCTCGAGCGCCTCGGCGACCGTGAGCGCGAGCACCTCGCTCACGTTCCGGCCGTCGAGGGTGTAGGCGAGGACGTCGTCCTTGAACCGGCGGCCCTCACAGACCTCGCATGGCGTCTTGACTCCGCCGAGGAACGACAGCTCCGTGTAGATGACGCCGGCGCCGTTGCAGTTCTCGCAGGCGCCCTTCGAGTTGAAGCTGAAGAGCCCGGCGTGGACCTTGTTCGCGGTCGCAAACGCCTTGCGGATGTCGTCCATGACCCCCGTATAGGTCGCCGGATTGGAGCGGGTCGAGGTCCCAACGGCCGACTGGTCGATGACGATCGCCTCGCGATGCTCGGGCAGGAAGACGCCTTCGATGAGCGAGCTCTTGCCGGACCCGGCGACGCCGGTGATGACCGTGAGCACGCCCGCCGGGATGTCGACGTCGACACCCTGGAGGTTGTTCACCCGGGCGTCCCTGATCGGCAGCCAGCCGGCCGGCGCCCGAACGTCCGCCTTGAGCGGCAGCGAGCGATCCAGGAAGCGACCGGTCAGCGTGTCCGCCTTGCGGAGGCCCTCGAAGGTGCCCTCGAAGACGATCTCTCCGCCGTGGCTGCCCGCGAGTGGGCCCATGTCGACGATGTGGTCCGCAACCCGCATGACATCCGGGTCGTGCTCGACGACGATGACGGTGTTGCCCTTGTCGCGCAGCTTCTGGAGCAGCTCCGTGAGCAGGTGGACGTCGCGGGGATGGAGCCCGATGCTCGGCTCGTCGAGGATGTACATGACGTCGACGAGGCTGCTCGTCAGGTGTTTGACGAGCTTGACCCGCTGCGACTCGCCGCCCGAGAGGGTGTCCGTCTCGCGATCGAGGCTCAGGTAGTCGAGGCCGATCCCGATCATGTGACCGAGGCGGTCGACGAGGCTCGCCACGATCGGCGCCGCGACCGGGTCCTCGACCTGCCGGACGACCTCGACGAGTCGGCCCACCTCCATCGACGCCATCTCCGCGACCGAGAGGCCGGCCACCCGGGCGCTCAGGGCGGCCTGGCTCAATCGGGCGCCCCGGCAGAGCGGACACGTCTGCATCCGGAGGTACGGCTCGACCTGCTTCTGGGTGCGCTCCGAAAGCGTCTTGAGGTCCCGTCGGACGTAATACTGCTCGATCTTCTCGACGACGCCGAGGTACGTCGCGTTCATCGTCTTGTCGCCGATCGCCAGCTTGTACTTGCGATCCTTGCCGTACAGGAGGAGGTCGAGCTCCTCCTTCGAGTAGTCGCGCAGCTTCTTCTGGTTGTCGAAGAAGCCCGACGCGGCGTAGGCGCCGATCTCCCAGCCGGTCCAGAACGGAACCTTGATCGCGCCATCGTCGAGCGACTTCGACATGTCGACGAGGTCGTCGACCGCGATGCCGACCTTGCGGCCGGTGCCGTTGCACTCGGGGCACATTCCGGCGGGGTCGTTGAACGAGAACGCGTTGGCGTACCCGACGTGGGGCTGGCCGATCCGCGAGTACAGGAGCCGGAGCGCCGTGTAGATGTCGGTCGTCGTGCCGACGGTCGAGTGGGAGCCGCCGCCCATCCGCTTCTGGTCGACGAGGACCGCCATGCTCAGGTTCGCAATGGCGTCCGCGTCCGGCTGGGGGTAGCGCGGCAGGAAGCTCCGGATGAAATAGCTGAAGTTCTCGTAGAGCTGGCGCTGGGCCTCGGTCGCGATCGTGTCGAACACGATCGATGACTTTCCGGAGCCCGAGACGCCGGTGAAGATCGTGATTCTGCGTTTCGGGATGCGCAGGCTGACGTCCTTGAGGTTGTTCTCGCGGGCGCCGTGAATCTCGATGTACTCGGTCATGGAATGTCCCGGATCTGCGGCCGGCCCGGTAACTGCTTTGGCCGACCTAGACCGACAGGATACTCACCGCCCGGCGAAGCGGTCGGTTGCTTCGAGGAGGCGGCGATCCATCTCGGCATCGCCGGTATGACCGCCGGGGATGAAGTGAAGCTCGGCGTCGGGCCACGCGCGCGCGAGGCTCCATGCGACATCCGGTGGCCCCGAGAGATCCAGCCGACCATGGAGGAGCACCCCTGGGATTCCGGCGAGACGCGTCGCGTTCGCAAGCAGCTCGTCCTCATCGAGCCACGCAGCGTG
>DASTVH010000116.1:0-6037 GCA_035759195.1 Candidatus Limnocylindrales bacterium | reverse complement strand
ACGCCGCCGGGATCATGCCGGGCCTCCCTTCCCGTTCGAACCGTTCGTTCTGTCGGTACCGCCGGCACCGCCGGCCGAGCCGCCCTTCGCCTCCTGGATCGCCCGCCAGACGGTCTGGGGCGTGTACGGCATGTCGAGGTGCCGGATGCCGAGCGGCGACAGCGCGTCGATGACCGCGTTCGCGACCGCCGCCGTGGAGGCGATCGCGCCGGCCTCGCCGACGCCCTTCACCCCGATCGGGTTGACCGGCGAGGGCGTCACGGTCTCGTCGAGCTCGAGGTTCGGGAAGTACGACGCACGCGGCAGCGCGTAGTCGAGCATCGAACCCGACAGTAGCTGGCCGTCGTCCCCGTAGACCGCCTGCTCCCAGAGCGCCTGGCCGACGCCCTGGGCGATCCCGCCGTGGAGCTGGCCGTCCACGATGAGCGGGTTGATCTTCTTGCCGACGTCGTCGACCGCGACGTAGCGAACGAGATCGACCTTGCCGGTCTCCTCGTCGACCTCGACGACGGCGATGTGGGTCCCGAACGGCCACGTGCAGTTCGGCGTGTCGTAATAGGCCGTCTCGTCGAGGTACGGCTCCATCCCTTCGGGCGGATCGAAGGCGAGATCGAGGGCGAAGGCGATCTCCTGGAACGTCTTGACCTTGTCGGGGCTGCCCTTGACCCGGTAGTTCGCGCCGTCGATCTCGATGTCCTCCGGCGAGGCCTCGAGCATGTGGGCGGCGAAGCGCCGGGCCTTGTCCTTGATCTTGGCGGCGGCCTTGATCGCGGCCGTCATCCCGACCGACGAGGTGCGGCTGCCGTACGAGCCGTAGCCGAACGGCGTGCCGAGCGTGTCGGAATGCTGGACGACGATGTCCTCCATCGGGATCCCGAGCTCGTGGCTGATGACTTGGGCGTACGTCGTCTCGTGGCCCTGGCCCTGCGGCTGGGTGCCCATCGTGACGACGGTCTTGCCGGTCAGATGGACGCGGATGTTGGCCGATTCCCACATCGCCGCGCCCCAGCCCTCGCCGACCGCGCCGATCCACTTCGAGGGGGCGACGCCGCAGACCTCGATGTAGGTCGAGAGGCCCATCCCGAGGAGCTTGCCGCGGGACTTCGCCTCGGCCTTCTTCGCCTCGAGGTCCATGTAGCCGGCGGTCGTGATGGCCTTGTTGAGGGCCGGCTCGTAGTTCCCCGAATCGATGTAGATCTTCGCGCCGCCCGAGGCGGTCCCGAGGCCGGACGGGTTCTCGTAGGGGAACTGATCGGGCGCGATGAAGTTCCTGCGGCGGATCGCCGCCCGGTCCATCCCGATCTCCGCCGCGAAGAGATCCATCGCCCGCTCGATGACGTACGTCGCCTCGGGCCGGCCGGCGCCGCGGTACGCGTCGACGAACGTCGTATTCGTGTAGACGCCGGTCACCTCGGCATAGACGTTCGGGATCTTGTAGCAACCGGACAGGACCCTGGCGTAGAGGGTCGTCGGGATGCCCGGGCCGATGGTGCTCAGGCGGCCGCCGAGATTCGCCAGCGTCTTGACCCGCAGCCCGGTGATCTCGCCGTCGCGCTTGCCTGCGATCTCGAGATACGTGATGTGGTCGCGGCCGTGGATCGTGCTCTGGTAGTTCTCCCGGCGACTCTCGACCCACTTGACCGGCCGCCCCCCGATCGCCTTGCTGGCGAACAGCGAGAGGGCCATGTCGGCATAGGTGAAGATCTTCGAGCCGAATGCGCCGCCGACGTCGGGGCTGATGAACCGGATCTTGTGCTCCGGGACGCCCATGACGAACGCGGCGAGGAGGAGCCGCTGGATGTGGGGCGTCTGACTCGACGACCAGATCGTGTACTCGTCGGTGCCGGTGTTGTACCAGCCGATGTCGCCGCGGGTCTCCATCGGGTTCGGGATGAGGCGGTGGTTGACGAGCCGCTGGCGGACGACGACCTCGGCCGAATCGATCGCCTGCGCCGTGCCGTCCTTGTCGCCGACCGACCACTCGAACACGATGTTGTTCGGGGCGTTCTCGTGGAGCTGCGGAGCGCCCGGCTGGATCGCCTTCTCGGCGTCGACGACGGCCGGCAGCGGCTCGTAGTCGACCTGGATCGCCTCGAGGGCGTCGAACGCCTGGGCCGCCGTCTCGGCGACGACCGCCGCGACGCCTTCGCCGGTCCACTTGACGCTGTCGGTGGCGAGGACGCGCGGCGTGTTGACGTTGTTCTGGAGCCCGGCCGACCCGCCGGCGGGCCAGGCCATCGGCAGCGGGTTGTACGGGATGTCCGCGCCGGTGAACACGGCGATGACGCCGGGCATGCCCGCGGCGGCCGACGTGTCGACCGAGCGGATGTTGGCGTGGGCGTAGGGGCTCCGCAGGATGGCCATGTGGGTCATCCCGGTCAGGCTGATGTCGTCGAGGTAGCGGCCCTTGCCGGTGATGAAGCGGGGGTCTTCGACGCGCTTGATCGGGGCGCCGAGGACGTCGGTGGTCATCGGATCTGCTCCCTTCAGGCGTTCGTGCCGGCCGCGGGGGCGGGCGTCGCGCCGGCTCCGGCCCCCATCGTCCGAGCCGCTTCGCGGATCGCCCCGACGATGTTCTGGTAGCCGGTGCAGCGACAGTAGTTGCCCTCGAGCGCGTGGCGGATCTCGGCGTCCGTCGGGTTCGCGTTTCGGGCGAGCAGGTCGGCGGCGACCATGATCATGCCCGGCGTGCAGAAGCCGCACTGCAGCCCATGCTTCTCCCAGAACGCGTTCTGGAGCGGATGGAGCGCGCCGTCGTCGGCCATGCCCTCGATCGTCGTGACGGCCGTGCCGTCGGCCTGGACGGCGAGCATCGTGCAGCTCTTCACAGCCGCGCCGTCGACGTGGACGGTGCAGGCACCGCACTGGCTCGTGTCACAGCCGACGTGGGTGCCGGTCAGCTCGAAGTCCTCGCGGATGAGCTGGACCAGGAGCCGTCTGGGCTCGACGTCCGCCTCTCGTTTCCGACCGTTGACCGTGAGCGAAACATGCTCGGTCATCCGATGGAGCCTCCTTCCCCTGCGAGCCCGTCCGGAAGGGTTCGAATGCTGGCACCGTTGCGGGTCGGAATCAAGCCGGAATCCCGCTCGGCGCGCCCGGCTCGTCCGGCGGCGGCGGCGCGTACGAGGACGGCAGCTCGAGCCGGAAGTAGACGCCGACCGCGAGGATGTGGCGGTGGGCCGCCCGGTAGACGAGGTTGCCGGGGAACGGCTGCTGGGTGCGGGTCGCCTCGATGACCGCGGTCCGCTCGGGGCCCGGCGGCAGGCGGGTGACGCCGACGGTGGCCCGGTCGCCCGCCGCCGCGCCGATCGGGGCCGGGGCGGGGTCCACGTCGATCCCTCCCGCCGCCTCGGCGTTTCGCGTCCAGCCGGTGTGGCCGTTCGGATGGCCGACGTACCAGCGGTCTCCGACACGGAGCAGGGTCACGAGCGTGCGCCTGGTCCGACCCGACCGCCGTCCCGGCGTCGCGATCCGCACGATGCCGTCGAGGCCCGGCAGGCCGAGTGCGAGCGCCGACCGCACGAGCGGGTCGAGCAGCCGGATGACGCGGTACATCACGCGCAATGCGATTCGCCAGGCACGCGAGGGGTGGGGCGTCCGCGGAGTGCTCACCCGCCGCCAGCGCCCTCGTGTGGGGCCTCGCTCATCGCCGGGGCCTCCGCTTGCCGGGCGCGTATCGACCGAGCGCGGCCGAGCGGATGTCGACCGCTCGGGGGTCGAGCGCCGCGGCCAGCTCGTCGCTCGAGCCAGTCGCCGCGAGCCGGGCCGCCTCGCCGAGCGCCGCCAGCTTCCGGCGCGCTCGATCGGGGGTCAGCCCCGCCAGGCTCGAGGCGTTCGCGATGCCGACCCGGACGAGGCCGCGTTCGCCGGTCGAGGCCGCGTAGTGAGCGGCCCAGACCAGGACCTCCGTCCGATCGTCCGCCGCTGCCGACGGATCGAGCGCGCCGCAGATGATCCCGCGGTCGCCCGGCGCCTGGGCGACGAGACGCCAGTTGTCGGGTCCGGCGATCAGGTCGAACGCGTAGCTCGCGTACGGCAGATCGAACAGCGTGTTCGCCCCGAGCGCGTCGACGTTCCCCCCGGTCAACGCGAGGGAGAGATGAATCCGTCCGGCAACGCCATCCGTCAGCGCCCGGTGGAGCTCGCCGAAGCGGGCCCGTTCCGCCGCGTCGTGGGCGATCGAGACGGCGGCCGGCTCCTCGACCTCGACGAGGCTGCAACCTGCGTCCGCGAGGGCCTCGACGATCGCCCGCAGGTAACCGACCGGGTCGTCGCCGCCGCCAGCCGCCGCCGACCACGGGCCCACGATCGTCGCCTTGACCGTCCGGCTCGTCAGCTCGGCAGCCTGACGCCAGCGAGCTGCGACGTGATCCGGATCGTCGGTCGGCCCGGCGGCGGCGAGGCCGTCGCTCACCAACTCGAGCCCCGCGGCTTCCTGAGCCTGGATCGCCGTGCGGACCTGGTCGTCGGGGCCGGCGGCGGGATCGGCTGCCTCCGATGCGAAGTCCGGCGGAAGGGGGCCGAGCAGCGTGGCGAACATGGCAGCGGTCCTCGTGCGAGCGGCGTCCGATCGTATCCCAGGCACTCGGCCGGCGCGGACAAGAGCGGTCCCGACGCCGCGTGCCCTTCGGCCCACGCGGGAGCGACGCCTGGCCCCTACGACCAAGGAGGGCGGCACGGCATCGTTGACCGCGATGGACGTGAACTTGCAGCGTGCTCCCCGGCGGGCGGACCGAACCGCCTCCAACCGCCCTTCCGTGACGGTGCTGGTCTGCGGCTCGGCCGATCGCGGCGACGACGCCGCCGCGGTGCTGGCCGTCGAGCTGCTCCGGCCGGCGACGCGGCGGCGGGCGGTGATCGAGTACGTCGGTCAGCTCGGCGTCGAGGCGTTGCTCGAGCGTCCGCCCGGATCCGCGGTGATCGTCGTGGACGCGGCCGTCGGCCTCGCGCCGGGCCGGGTCGTCAGGATGTCGTTCGCCGACGTTCGCTCCGGGGCCCGTTCGCCGGTCCCCCGCTCCTCCCACGAGCTGCCGATCCCCGAGGTGGTCGGCATCGCCGAGCTCATCGCCGGGCCCCTCGCGGGCGGACTCGTGGTCATCGGCGGCCTCGACTTCTCGCTCGGCGCGAAGCCCTCGCCGGGGGTCCGCGCCTCCCTCGACCACTTCGCCCGCGAGATCGAGGCGGCGATCGACGAGGCCGTCGAGGCGGGGACCCGCGACGCTGACGCCCGCGCGGAAGACGTCGCCTGATGTGCATCGCCTACCCCGGACGGGTGATCTCGATCGACTCGTCCGGCGCCCTCGTGGAGACCGAGCAGCGGCGCCGCCGGGCGTCGCTCCTCCTCGTCCCGGAGACGGCGGTCGGCGACTGGGTCGTCGTCTCCGCCGGCACCGTCCTCCGGATCCTCGACCCCGAAGAAGCGAACGAGATCCGCCAGATCCTCGACACGGCACGAGACCAAGGAGACGCCCGATGACCGGCCCCGCCAGAAGCCCCCTCACCACGCTCCAGAAGGGCGCCCTCCTCGCGCTCGGCACGGCGGCGATCAGCGGCCTGTCGGTCTACCTGAACGCGTTCGGCGTCAAGCAGGTGCCCGACGCCGCCGTCTACACGACCCTCAAGAACGGCGTCGCCGCCTTCATCCTCGTGGCGCTCGCCCTCTCGCTGCGCGGCGCGCCGGCGGCCGGCCGGCTCGGCCTCGGCGGGCTCGACAATCGTGGTCGGCTCGGCATCCTCGCGATCGCGGTCATCGGCGGCAGTGTGCCGTTCGTCCTCTTCTTCACCGGCCTCGCGATGGCGACGGCCCCGACGGCGGCGTTCATCCACAAGACGCTCTTCATCTGGGTCGCGGTCATGGCCGTCCCGCTGCTCGGCGAGCGCTTTGGGCTGATCCAGATCGCTGCCCTCGCGACGCTCCTCGTCGGCCAGCTTCTCGTCGCCCCGCCGACCGGCGTCACCTGGGGTGGCGGCGAGACGATGATCCTCGCGGCAACGCTTCTCTGGTCGGTCGAGGTCGTCCTCGCCAAGCGGCTCCTGG
>DASTVH010000115.1:0-10295 GCA_035759195.1 Candidatus Limnocylindrales bacterium | reverse complement strand
GCTCGCCAGGGTCCCGGCACGGCCGGCGGCGTGAACGGCACCCGCGTCGTCTACTTCTACAACAACCAGTACAACCCGTACGGGCGCTCATGGGGCGCGCTCGTCGAGGGCTTCGGCTGCGAGGGCATTCCGTCACCGTCGCCGACCTGCTTCCCGCTCCCGACGCCGGACGCGAGTGGCGTGATCCCGTCGTTCGTTCTGCCGACCCCCGATCCCTCGACCGGCGCCGTCGCCCTCCCCTGCCCGACCGAGGTGCCCTCGGCCTCGCCGTCCGCGGAACCGTCCGAGCCGCCACCCACGGAACCGCCGACGGAGCCACCGACCGAACCGCCGACGGAGCCACCGACCGAACCGCCGACGGAGCCACCGACCGAACCGCCCTCGGCCGCGCCGTCCGGGGGGGCGGCCGCCCAGCCCTCTCCCTGACGGCCGGGCACGAGGGGCTGCGGTGCGGATCGATCTCAACGCGGACGTCGGTGAGAGCCTCGGGCCGTGGCCGATGGGCGACGACGCCCATCTCGTGCCGCTCGTCTCGAGCGTCAACGTCGCATGCGGCGCCCATGCCGGCGACCCTCTGACGATCGAGAGAACGGTTCGGCTGGCGATCGCTCACGGCGTCGCCGTCGGCGCCCACCCCGGGTACCCGGACCTCGTCGGATTCGGCCGACGCGACCTCGACATGACGGCCGACGACCTGGAGGCATCGATCGTGTACCAGATCGGCGCGGTCGAGGCGTTCGCCCGGGCCGAGGGCGTCGCCCTGCGCCACGTCAAGGCGCACGGTGCGCTCTACAACCGGGCCGCCCGCGATCCGGGCGTCGCGGCCACGATTGCCCGTGCCGTTCGGCGCGCGGCGCCCGAGAGCGTCCTCGTCGGGCTGGCCGGCTCGGCGATTCTCGATGCCGGGCGGGCCGAGGGGCTGGCCGTCGCCGCCGAAGCGTTCGCCGACCGAGCGTACGAGGCCGACGGCTCGCTCCGCTCTCGGCGCCTGCCCGGCGCCCTGCTCGCCGATCCGGCGGACGCGGCCGCCCAGGCCGTCTCGATCGTCCGGGACGGCGTCGCGCGCTCCTTCGACGGGGAGTCGGTCGCGATCGCGGCGGACACGCTCTGCATCCACGGCGACACGCCCGCGGCAGCCGCTATCGCCGCGGCCGTCCGGGCCGCGCTCGCAGCCGAGGGAATCGAGATCGTCGCCCTGGAGCGGACGGGCCGATGAGCGACGAGCCGGCCCGGATCGAGGCCTTCGGCGACGCGGCCGTGCTCGTGACGCTGGGCGGGACGCCCGACACGGGGCCCCACCGGCGAGCTCGCGCCCTGGCGGGGGCCGTGGAGGCGCGGCGGGCCGGGGGCGTCCGGGTCGGCCGGGCCGTCGCCGCCCAGACCGGCGTCCTCGTCCCGTTCGACCCCCTGGAGCTGGACCCGCGCGACGCGAGGGCCCTCGTCGCGGACCTGCTCGCGGCGATCGAGGAAGGCGCCGAGGCCGGGGCGGAGCATCCGGCGGCGGACCCTGTCCGCCTCCACGAGATCCCGGTCCGCTACGGCGGCGAGGACGGCCCCGACCTCGAGGCGACGGCCGACCTGCTCGGCCTCACGCCGCGCGAGCTCGTCGAGGTCCATGCCGGGTCGACGTACGAGGTCCTCTTCCTCGGTTTCGCGCCCGGGTTCGGCTACCTCGGCCCGCTGCCGGAGGCACTCGAGGCTCCCCGCCTCGAGACGCCCCGTCCACGAGTGGCGGCCGGCAGCGTGGCGATCGCCGGCCGCCAGACCGCGGTCTACCCGTTCGCGCTGCCGGGCGGCTGGCGGCTGATCGGGCGGACCGACACGCAGGTCTGGGACGTCCGGCTCGACCCGCCGGCGCTGTTCGCGCCCGGTGATCGCGTGCGCTTCACGCCCATCGAATGAGCGGGCGAGTCGTCGAACGATGATCGAGGTCGTCGAGGGCGGCCTCCTGACGACGGTCCAGGACGCCGGCCGCCCCGACTGGACCCACCTCGGCGTTCCCATCGGCGGCGCCTGCGATCGGTGGAGCCTGGCGGTCGCCAACATGCTCGTCGGCAACGAGCCGGGCGCCGCCGCGGTCGAGATGACGATCGCCGGTCCCGTGCTCGCCCTGCGCTCGCGCATGGTCGTCGGGCTCGCCGGCGCCGATCTCGATTGCGTGGTCGCGCCCCGTGGGCGCCGGCTCGAGCCCGGGCGGTCGCACCGGCTCGAGCCCGGATGGACGATCTCGTTTCCCGGCTCGTCCGGACCGACGGACGGCGACCCGCCCGGTGCCCGGGCGTATCTCGCGGTGCCCGGCGGCTTCGACGTGCCGCCCGTGCTCGGATCGCGCTCGACGGCGCTGGCCGGGGCGTTCGGCGGGCTCGAGGGCCGATTCCTGCGGGCCGGGGACCTGCTCGGGCCCGCCGACCCGGCTTCGCCGGCGATCGGGCCCCGGGTGTGGCCCGCCCTCGACGGCGACCCCTTCCGTGTCGATCCCGTTTCGCCGATCCGGGTCCTGCGCGGGCCGGCCGACGGGATCGAGGCGCTCCTGGCGGGCTCGTGGCGCGTCGCTGCGGAGAGCGACCGGGTCGGCCTGCGACTCGAGGGTGCCACGCTGGATGGCACCCCGAACGCCATCCCGGGCGACGGCGGCGGCGGCGCGGGCGAAGGTCGCATGGCGAGCCACGGCGTCGTCTTCGGCGCGGTCCAGGTGCCGGCGGATGGCCGGCCGATCGTCCTGCTCGCCGACCACCAGACGACCGGCGGGTATCCGGTCCCGGCCGTCGTCGCCTCGGTCGACCGGCCGCGTCTCGGCCAGCTCCGGCCCGGTTCCCGGGTCTCGTTCGTCGAGATCGGCGAAGCGGAGGCGGTCGCTGCGCTGGCCGCCCAGCGGGCCGCGCTCGAGCGCGGCGCGGCCCTGCTCCGCGAGGCTGCCGGCTGGGACGCGCTCTGGGAATCCGCCGGTGGCTGAGGCCCCGCCGATCCTCGACCTGCGCGGCGTCGCGGTTCGGCGCGGGGGTCGGACGATCCTGGGCCCGATCGACTGGCGGATCGAGCCGGGGCAGCGCTGGGTCGTGATCGGCCCGAACGGGTCCGGCAAGACGACCCTCGTCCACGTCGCGAGCACCTACCTCTGGCCGTCGTCGGGGAGCGTCGAGGTGCTCGGCGAGACGATCGGGCGCGTCGACGCGCGCGAGCTCCGGCGGCGAATCGGCTACGCCGGTTCAGGGCTCGAAGCGGCGTTCGATCCTGCCTCCACGGGCCTCGAGATCGTCGTCACCGCCCGCCACGCGGCCCTCGCGCCCTGGTGGCACGAGTTCAGCGACGACGACCGGCGGCGGGCGCGCCGACTTCTGGCCGAGTTCGGCGTCGCGGAGCTCGAGGGCCGGGCGTTCGGCCTGCTTTCGACCGGAGAGCGGCGGCGGGTCCAGATCGCCCGGGCCCTGATGCCCGACCCCGACCTGCTGATCCTCGACGAGCCCGGCGCCAGCCTCGATCTGGGCGCCCGGGAGACGCTCGTCCGCGACCTGGCCGGCCTGGCGGCGCGGCCGACCCCGAAGGCGATCGTCCTCGTCACCCATCACGTCGAGGAGATCCCCGTCGGGTTCGGTCACGGGCTCGTCCTCTCGGGCGGCAGGGCCGTCGCCGCCGGCCTGATCGAAGAGGCGGTGAGCGGCCCCGTCCTCGGCCGAGCGTTCGGACTGCCGATCGGGGCCGAGCGATCCCGGGGTCGCTTCCGGGCGTGGCTCGAGGATGACCCCGCGTGAGGTTCGACCACCGGGCCACCGCCCGGGCCGAGGGCTTCGCGTGAGCGTCGGCCGTCCGGCCGTCGTCATGCAACCGTCGCGGAGTTGTCCGAGCATGAGCCCATGACGACCGACGTCGCGACGGGTTCGCTGCACACGCCCGGCTCCCGCCGGACCGGGCTTGCCCGGCCGGCGTTCGCCGGCGCGGTCGCCGCCCTGGCTGCGATCGGCATCGGCGAGCTCGCGGCCGCGATCCTCTCGGCCCAGTCGCTCGTCGCGGCGGTCGGCGGTGTCGTCATCGACGTCCAGCCGCCGGGTGCGAAGGAACTCGTCGTCGCGCTCTTCGGCCAGAACGACAAGCTCGTCTTCGAGCTGTTCATCGTCGCGGTCTCGATCGTGATCGGCGCGCTCCTCGGCATCGTCGCCCGGCGGAGGTTCGTGCTTGGGGCCGGCGGGATTGCCCTGTTCGCGTTCGTCGGGCTCGCTGCGGCCCTGAGCGACCCGTCCGCGTCCGCGGCGCCGACCGCGCTCGTGGCCGGAATCGCCGGGATCGCCGGCGTCCAGGCACTGTCGTGGCTGCTGGGCCCGGCGCGGCCCGGCCGCGCCTCCGCGGCGGATGCCTCACGGGATGGCGGCATGCCCGACTGGTCGCGGCGGAACCTCCTGATCCGCGGCGGCGGGCTGGCGGCCGCCTCGATCGCCGCCGGCCTCGGCGGACGCCGCCTCATCGACGCCGCCCGGGCTGCACCGACGACCGGCGGCACGCCCCTCCCGCCGGCCGGCGAGGCGGCCGTCCTGCCGCCCGGCGCCGACCTCGCGATCGACGGCCTGACCCCGATCGTCGTCCCGAACGACGCGTTCTACCGGATCGACACCGCCCTCATCGTTCCCAGCGTCGACGCGGCCACCTGGAGCGTCCGCGTCCACGGTCTCGTCGAGCGCGAGACCACGCTGACCTACGCCGAGCTGGTGGAGCTGCCGATGATCGAGCAGTACGTGACGATCGCCTGCGTCTCGAACGAGGTCGGTGGCGATCTCGTCGGGAACGCGAAGTGGACCGGCGTCCGGCTCCGCGACGTGCTCGACCTGGCCGGCGTGCGGCCCGAAGCGACCCAGCTCGTCGGCCGTTCGGTCGACGGATTCACCGCCGGCATGCCGACCGCCTGGGTCATGGATCCGGCCCGGGAGCCGCTGATCGCGGTCAAGATGAACGACGAGGTCCTGCCCCGGGCCCACGGGTTCCCGGCTCGTCTCATCGTGCCCGGCCTCTACGGCTACGTTTCGGCAACGAAGTGGCTGGCAGAGCTCGAGCTCACGACCTGGGAGGCGTTCGACGGCTTCTGGATCCCGCGCGGCTGGGCCAAGAACGCCCCGATCCTGACCCAGTCGCGGATCGACGTGCCCCGCAACCGGGCCACGGTGCCGGCGGCCCGCGTGGCGATCGCCGGCGTCGCCTGGGCACCCGACCGGGGCATCAGCCGGGTCGAGGTGGGCATCGACGGCGAATGGCACGACTGCACGCTCTCGACGCCGATCTCGGACGCGACGTGGGTCCAGTGGACGTACGCCTGGGACGCGGCGGCCGCCGGACCGGGCGACCACGAGATCGCCGTCCGGGCCACCGACGGCACCGGCGAGACCCAGACCGAGATGCGGACGCGGCCGGACCCCGACGGGGCGCGCGGCTGGCACACCATCGGGGTGACGATCGCCTGAGTCCGCGGACGCCCGGCGCGCTCCCTCGCTTCAGCCCGCCGGCCACGGCCCGCCGACGACGGCGCGGGCGGCGGCCCGGCGGCCCGTCGCCCGTCCGACCGATCCGCGCTACAGTCCCACCCATGCCCCGCCGAACCTACTTCTTCGATCCGCCCGATCGCTTCGTCGCCGGCACGGTCGGCGAACCCGGCAACCGAACGTTCTTCCTCCAGGCCCGCAAGGCCGGGCAGCTCGTGAGCGTCGTCCTCGAGAAGGTCCAGGTGCAGGTCCTCGCCGAGCGCCTGGACCAGCTGCTCGACGAGCTCGAGGCGCGCGGCATCACGAGCGCCACGGCCGGGCCGGCGGGCGTCGACAGCGAGCCGCTCGACGAGCCGCTCATCGAGGCCTTCCGGGCGACGACGCTGACGCTCGGCTGGGACGTCGATGCCGAGCGGGTCCTCGTCGAGGCGCGCGCCGAGCCGGTCGAGGTCGAGATCGAGGCCGAGGTCGACGATGAGGACGAGGGGGCTGCGGCCGGGCTGGAGGCGGCCGCCGATGTCGGCGAGGGCGAGGTCACCGAATCCGCGCTCGACGCGTCTCTCGCCGCCTCGATCATCGCGGCCTTCGAGTCGGTCGACGACGACGACGGCCCCGACGTCCTGCGCGTTCGGGTGACCGCCCAGGCCGCCCGGTCGTTCGTGGAGCGCGCGGCAAAGGTCGTGGCGTCGGGCCGGCCGCCCTGCCCGCTGTGCGGCCAGCCGCTGGACCCCCAGGGCCACATCTGCGCCCGCCGCAACGGCCACTACGTCAACTAGGGACCGGCGAGCGGGCGGGCTGGATCGCGTGCTCGACACCGCGACGACGCTCGAGATCCTGCGCGAAGGCGAGATCCAGCTCGTCGGTCGGCTGCTCGGTTCGACGAACCACGCGATGCTGGGCCGCGTCTCGAGGCCCTGCCCGGACCCGGTGCCCGCGCCGGCCCAGGTCGTCGAGGTCGTCTACAAGCCGACCGCCGGCGAGCGCCCCCTCGACGACTTCCCGGACGCCACCCTGAGCCGTCGCGAGGTTGCCGCGTTCCTCGTCTCGGAGGCGACGGGCTGGGGCATCGTCCCTCCCACGGTCCTCCGGGAGGGCCCGTTCGGCGAGGGTGCCGTCCAGCTCTGGATCGACTTCGACCCGACCGTCGACGTCGTGGCCCTGGTCGTCGAAGGCGACCCGCGCCTGCGGCGCATCGCGGTCTTCGACGCGGCCGTCAACAACACCGACCGCAAGGGCGGCCACCTCCTGCCGGTCGACGGCGGCGGGCACATCTTCGGCGTCGACCACGGGGTGACCTTCTCGACGGTTCCGAAGCTGCGGACGGTCCTCTGGGGCTGGCGCGGCGAACCGCTCGCGGCCGACGAGCGCGACGGGCTGCTCCGCCTGGCCGAGGCGCTGCGTGGTTGGCTCGCCCTCGACCTCGCACCACTCCTGTCGCGGGCCGAGATCGCCGCGACGCGGCGGCGGGTGGACGCGCTCCTCGAGGCGGGGCGCTTCCCGTTCCCCCGGCCCGACTGGCCGGCGATTCCCTGGCCGCCGTTCTAGGGGTTCCCCCGGCCGGTTGTCGGCAGAACGCTCGGGGGCCGGCAGGTCGCGTGGAAACGCCGGGCGTGCCACCGGACTGGCCACTCCTCGGCTGAGGGCCCCTGGCCCGGCTGGCGGACCAACGGGCGGAGGAGCGAGGCGCGGCGGCGCGCGACCCGGCGTCCGCCGATCCCTTGGTCCGGCTGGCGGACCAACGGGCGGACAAAGCGAGGCGCGAGGACCGCCCCGCGTGACTTCGGGTACGGGCCGGTCCGACCGGAGCGGTCGCAAGGCGCCCGTAAGCCCCGGGTTCCCGCCCGTGTCGCGGGCGCCGGGCGGCGGCGCCCAGGATGGTCGTCCGCAGCTGGAGGCCGATCAGACATGCCGAAGTCATGGAGCGACAAGCGCGAGCGCCAGTACGAGCACATCAAGGAGTCGTACAAGGAGGACGGCGTCTCGAACGACGAGGCCGAGGAGCGCGCCGCCCGGACCGTCAACAAGGAACGCGCCGAGCACGGCGAGACGAAGTCCTCGAAGAAGCGATGACAGCCCTGGGCTACGCGCTCTCGAGCGAGGAGCACGCCCCGTCCGATCTCGTCCGGAACGCCCGCCTCGCCGAAGAGGCGGGTTTCGAGTTCGCCCTCGTCAGCGATCACTTCCATCCCTGGATCGACCGCCAGGGCCACAGCCCGTTCGTGTGGTCCGTCCTCGGCGGGATCGCGACTGCGACAGAGAAGCTCGAGGTCGGAACCGGCGTCACCTGCCCGATGATCCGGATCCACCCCGCGATCATCGCCCAGGCCGCGGCGACGACCGCTGCGATGATGCCGGGCCGCTTCTTCCTCGGCGTCGGGACCGGCGAGAACCTCAACGAGCACGTCCTCGGCGACAAGTGGCCGGACTGGGACGTCCGGGCGCGGATGCTCGAGGAGTCGCTCGAGGTGATCCGCGATCTCTGGCGCGGCGAGGTCACGAGCTTCGAGGGCGAGTTCTACACGGTCGAGAACGCCCGCCTCTACACGCTTCCCGAGCAGCCGGTCCCGATCCACGTGGCGGCGTCCGGGCCGCGGGCCGCCGAGCTCGCCGGCCGTATCGGTGACGGCTTCATCTCGACGGCCCCGAAGTCCGAGCTCGTCGACGCGTTCGTCAAGGGCCGCCGCGGCAAGGCCCGACCCCGGTACGGGCAGCTGACCGTCTGCTGGGGCGAGGACGAAAAGAGGGCCCGCAAGACCGCCCATGAGTTCTGGCCGACGGCCGCGATCCCGGGCGAGGCCGGCCAGGAGTTGCCGAATCCGGCCCACTTCGAGCAGCTGGCCGAGATCGTGACCGAGGACATGGTCGCCGAGAAGGTGATCTGCGGGCCCGATGTCGACCGCTACGTCGCGGCGATCGACGAATTCGTCGAGGCAGGGTTCGACCACGTCTATCTCCACCAGGTCGGTCCGGACCAGAAGGGCTTCATCGAGGCGTTCGCGAAGGACGTCCTGCCCCGGGTCCGCTCGGCGACGAGCGCATCGAAGAGGTGACGACATGCCGAAGACCGTCGAGATCGCTCCGGGCGACCGCGTCGACGTCGAGGCCCGGCCGGGCCGAATCGGCCTCCGGGCACTGGCCGCTGCGGCCGTCGGCGGGGCGCTCCTCGCCTACCTGATGGATCCGGACCGGGGCCGTGCCCGGCGGGCGCTGACGGCCGACCAGGTCGCGGCGACCGCCCGGCGGACCGCCCGTCAGCTCGGACGCCTCGGTCGGCGGGCGGAGTCGACCGCCGTCGGCTGGATTGCCCGCCTCCGCCATCGCAACTCGAACGGGCAGGCCTATCCTGACGACGTCACGCTCGCCCGCCGGGTCGAGACCGAAGTCTTCCGCGACCCCGAGGTTCCGAAGGGCCGGATGAACGTGAACGTCGAGAACGGCATCGTCGTCGTCCGGGGCACCCTCGACGAGGAGGCGATGATCGCAACGATCGAGCGGCGGATCCTCCGGATCCCCGGCGTCGTCGGCGTCCGCAACCTGCTCCACCGGACGGGCACGCCCGCGCCGAACTGGCCGCCGGATCCGATCGCGACGTCCCGCTGACGCCGGGGATCAGCTGCCGGCGGGCGGCCGCATTCGGCGGCGCGTGGTCACGTCGACCCGGCCGTCGGCGCCTTCCTGGGCGGGGTGTTCGACGAGGGCGATGAGCCGGCTCGCCATGAACCGGCCGGTCCGCACCGGCGTGCCCCCGCGTGTCACCTCGGTCACCTCGACGACGCCGCGGGCCGTGGTCACCTCGAGTCGGCGCCCGTTCTTCGTCGCCTCGATCTCGAACGTCTGGACACCCTGGCCCGTGTCGACCACGACCTCGACGCGATCGCCTCTCATGGCCGGACCTTACCACCGCGGCCCGTCCGGGCCGTTCAGGCCGCCGCCCGCTCGTACACCGCCACCTGCCAGAAGAGGGTCGACCTCCGGAAGCGGGGCCGGAAGCCTGCCGCGCCGACGATCGCCTCGACGTCGGCCGACCGGTGGATCCATGCCCTCGTCCGCTGCCGGAACAGCCGGGCCAGCCCGTTGAGGAAGCGGCCGCCCAGCCGCATCCACCAGGTGTCCTTCGGGTACACGACGCCGTACCGTACTCGGGCCCGGGCGACCGACAGCCGGACGAGCGCGGCCATGTCCGGGTAGCAGCAGATGACGCGGTCGAGGGCGACCAGATCGGCTGGCTCGATCGTCGGGGCGAGTTCGACGAAGTCGCCGACCTCGTAGCGGATGCGATCGACTGTGCCGCGCCGCTCGGCCTCGTCGCGGGTGGCGTCGACGAACGCCGGCGAGCCGTCGACGTCGATCGCTCCTGCGGCGCCGACCGCGAGAAGCTCGTGGTGCACGGCGCCGACGCCGGCGCCGATGTCGAGCACCGTCAGGCCCTCGACCCCGCCGACCCGGAGTGCGTCGATCAGCCAGCGCGTCGTGCGAGGCGGACCGGACCTGCGATACGAGCGCAGCTCGCGGCGAACCTCGCGCTCGCCGAACTCGTTGCCCACCGCGCAGGCACAGCCGCTGCCCGGGCCACAGGCCGGCCGTCCGGCGTCGGGCCCGCTGGGGCGCGGCTCCTCGGTCATCTCAGGCCCGGACCTCCTGGCGCATGAACCGGACGTAGGCCAGGGCGAAGCACGCGACGGTGATCGCGACGAGGGCGACGACCTGCGGCCAGACGAGGATGAAGCTCTGGTCGAGCGAGAGGAGCGAGGGGATCCGCTGGGCGGCCTGCTCGTAGCCGCCGATCGTGGCCGGCGTCGAGACGTCGGTCACCTGCGGACTCAGCAGCGCCCG
>DASTVH010000114.1:0-13712 GCA_035759195.1 Candidatus Limnocylindrales bacterium | reverse complement strand
GCGCCGAATGCGACGAGGGCCCGGGCGATCGGCACCATGCCGTGGCCGTAGGCGTCCGCCTTGACGACCGGCTCGATCGCCACGCCGGGCCCGACGAGGCGGCGGACGAGCGCGAGGTTGGCGGCGAGCGCGTCGAGGTCGATCTCGAGCCAGGCGCTCCGCGGCAGCGCCGGGAACCCGGCCTCGGCCAGGCTGATTTCGATCGGCCGGTCCACGGGCCCCGTCAGGCGCGGCGTGCGGTCGCGCCGCCGTCGGCGCCGCCTCCGGCCGGCTCCCCCCTCCGGCCGTTCGCGCCGTCGGCGGCGGTGCCCGCGTTGCCGCCGTCCGCCCCGGGCGGCCTGCCGGCCGGCTCGCGTGGTCCGAAGCCGAGCCGCCCCGCTTTCGCCCGTCGCTCGGCCACCGCGGCGAGTCGCTTCCGGGCGATCGCGATCGCGTCGGGCAGGTCGGAGGCGAGCAGCCCGGCGTCACCGAGCCGTTCGCGGACTGCGTCGCCCGCGAGCCCGTGGAGGTAGACGCCCAGGCGGGCTGCCGCGTACGGCTCCAGGCCCTGGGCGAGAAGCGAGCCGATCGCGCCCGAGAGGACGTCGCCGGTGCCGCCGCTCGCGAGGGCCGGGTTCTCGAAGGGCGCGACCGAGACCGACCCGTCGGGGGCCGCGATGACGGTTCGGGCACCCTTGAGCACGACGACCTGGCCCCACGTGGCGGCCGCGTCGCGGGCGGCCGCCGTGCGGGCCGCATCGTCGGCCGCCAGGTCGCCGTCCGCGCCGGCCTCGCGGCCGCTGCCGACGCGGAGTCGCTCGAACTCGCCCGTGTGCGGCGTCAGCACCGACGGCCGGCGGTCGCCCTCCCACCACGCGTCCATCGTGGCCAGTGAGCGGAGCGCCTCGGCGTCGAGGACGATCGGGGCGGTTTCGGGCTGCTCGCCGACAGGTTGGGCGAGGAGGTCGCGGACGAGTTCCGCGGTCGCGAGACCCGGCCGCAGCCCGGGCCCGACGACGATCGCGTCGTGGTCGTGATCGAGGATGCGGGCGAGGGCCGGCTCGGGGTCGATCTCCTCGACGTCGTCCTCCGGCAGGCCCATCGTCGTCGCCTCGACGACCTTGGCGGCGAAGAGCGGCTGGAGCGACTCCGGCACGGCAAGCGTCACGAGGCCCGCTCCGGTCCGCCCGGCGGCGCGGCACACGAGGAGCGCGGCGCCGGCGTAGTCGAGGGAGCCGGCGATGACGAGGAGCTTGCCGAACGATCCCTTGTGACCGCGTTTCTGGCGCTCCGGCAGCAGGGTCGAGGCCGCGGCGTCGTCGAGCTCGACGGCGCCCGGAACCGTCTCGGTCGCGACCGAACCGGACGTCGGCACGGGGTCCTCGCGACGTCCGAAGCCGAGCGGCCGGTCAGCCACCGGCGGTCTCCCCGCCTCGCCTGGTTGGCGGTCGACCGGCCGGAGCGGAGGCCCGCCGTCCGTTCTCGCCGGCCTGGTCGGCCTCGTCGGCCCCGGCGGCCTCGTCGGCGAGCCGCCGCGCCTCCTCGTGGAGCGCCCGAAGGCGGTCCATCCGGGCAAGGAGGCGCCGCTCGCGGTCGTCGAGGCGGTCCTCGATGTCGGGCGGGAAGAGGTACCGACCACCGGCCGTCCGGATCCCGAAGGCCATCGCCACCGCGTAGTCCGCCTCGTGGGTGATCGAGACCGCGATCCGGGCCATGCCGAGCTGCTCGGCCCGCGCCGCGGCCCGCCCGTGGAGGCGGACGGCGGGCTGGCCGGTGGGCAGTCGCTCGATCTCGATGTCGCGCCAGCCGATGCCCCGGACGCCGAGCCCCAGGACCTTGCTGACCGCCTCCTTCGCCGCCCAGCGGCCGGCGAACGTTTCGGGCCGGTCGCGGACGTAACGCCGCTCCGACGCGGTCAGGACCCGCGCCGAGAACCGGTCGCCGAAGCGCTCGAGCGCGGCCCGGATCCGATCGACCTTGATGATGTCGATCCCGAGTTCTTCCGTGAGCGGCGGCGGCTGCATCGCCCTACTCGACCGTCACCGACTTGGCGAGGTTGCGCGGCTGGTCGACGTCGGTGCCCCGGGCGATCGCCACGTGGTAGGCGAAGAGCTGGAGCGGGATGATCGCGAGGACCGGGCTGAGCGCCTCGTGCGTGTCGGGGACCCAGCAGACGTCGTCGGCCATCCGCTCGATCTGCCTGTCGCCCTCGGTCGCGACGGCGATCACCCGCGCGTCGCGGGCCCGGCCCTCCATGACGTTGCTGACGAGCTTTTCGTAGACCGACGAGCGGGTCGCGACGGCGACGAGCGGACACTCCGCGTCGAGGAGCGAGATCGGGCCGTGCTTCATCTCGCCGGCGGCGTAGCCCTCGGCGTGGACGTAGCTGACCTCCTTGAGCTTCAACGCACCCTCGAGGGCCGTCGGGTACGAGTAGCCGCGACCGACGAACATGAAGCCCCGCGAGTTGACGTAGCGTCGGGCGAGATCGGCGGCGTTCGGGGCGTTCGCCTCGAGGGCCTTCGCGGCGGCCGCCGGCAGCGCGTGCAGCGCGGCCCCCAGTTCGAGCTCCTGCTCGTCGCCGAGCCTGCCGCGCGCCTTGGCGATCGCGGCCGCGAGGATCACGAGCGTCGTGACCTGGGCGACGAACGTCTTCGACGCCGCGACGGCGATCTCGGGGCCGGCCTGGAGGAAGAGGATGCGGTCGGCCTCCCGGGTGATCGCGCTGCCGACCGTGTTCGTCACCGCGATGATCGGCGCCCCGCGCTCCCGGGCGAGGCGGGTCGGGGCGATCGTGTCGGCCGTCTCGCCCGACTGGGTCACGGCGATCACGAGGGTCCGGCCGTCGATCGGCGGCGGGCCGTAGCGGAATTCGGAGCCGACCGTCGCCCTGGCCGGGATCCCGACCCAGTCCTGGATCGCCGCCGCGCCGACGAGCGACGCGTAATAGGCGGTGCCGCAGGCGACGAGCTCGACCCGGTCGATCTCACGGAGCGTCTCGTCGAAACCTTCGAGCTCCTCGAGCCAGATGTGGTCGGTCCGTGTTACCCGGCCGGCGATCGCCTGGCGGAGCGACTCCGGTTGCTCATGGATCTCCTTGAGCATGAAGTGCTCGTAGCCGCCCTTCTCGGCTGCCTCGGGCGTCCAGTCGATCGTCGTGACCGCCCGCTCGCGGCGAGTCCCGTGGACGTCGGTCACCTCGACGCCGGTCGGCCGCACGTCGGCGATGTCGCCTTCCTCGAGGAACACGACCCTGCGGGTGTGGGCCAGGATCGCGGCGACGTCGCTGGCGATGAAGCTCTCCTCGCCGTTGAGACCGACGATGAGCGGCACGTCCTGGCGGGCACCGACGAGCCGGCTGATCTCGCCCTTGTGCATGACGACGAGCGCGTAGGCGCCCTCCATCTGGCGGAGCGCCGCGCGGACGGCCTCGGCCAGGTCGCCGGCGTAGGCCTCCTCGACGAGGTGGGCGATCGCCTCCGTGTCGGTCTCGCTGGTCAGGCGATGGCCGCGGGCCTCGAGCCCGTCGCGCAGCTCGCGGAAGTTCTCGATGATCCCGTTGTGGATGACGGTGATGTCGCCGGTGCAATCCTGGTGGGGATGGGCGTTGAGGTCGTTCGGCCGGCCGTGGGTGGCCCAGCGGGTATGGGCGAGCCCGATCGCGGCGTGCGGCGTCCGGTCGGCGATCGCGGTCTGGAGGTTGGCGAGCTTGCCGGCCTTCTTCTCGACGAACAGGTCGCCGGCCTCGTCGACGAGGGCGATCCCGGCCGAGTCGTAGCCACGGTACTCGAGGCGCTTGAGGCCCTCGATGAGGATCGGCCCCGCTTCACGGGGCCCGGTATACCCGACGATGCCGCACATTCCCCGTCAGTCCTCCTCCGCTCCCGCGGCAGTGACCGCCGGGCTGTTGTCCGACGCCGGAGCGCCGGGGCGTCAGTTTAGTCGCTCTCCGGCCAGGGCCGCGAGACGGTCGGCCAGCTCGCCGACGAGCTCGGCATCGGGGCCCTCGACCATCACCCGCAGGGCGGGTTCCGTGCCGGACGGTCGAACGAGCACGCGGCCGCCGTCGCCGAGCTGCCGCTCGGCCTCGCGGATCGCGTCCTGGAGGGCCGGATCGCCCTCCCACTGGTCCTTGTGACGGGCCTTCACCGCCCGTTGTTGCTGGGGCAGCATCGGGATCCGGGAGGCGAGCGCGGCCAGGGTGGAGTTGGACCGGGTCATGACCCGCAGCACCTCGAGGGCGGTGACGATCCCGTCGCCCGACGTCGTCTGCTCGAGGACGATGACGTGGCCGCTCTTCTCGCCACCGAGGCCGGCCCCGGCGACCTGCATCCCCTCGAGGATGTACTTGTCGCCAACCGGCGTCCGGATGACCCGCCCGCCGGCCGCCTCGACGACCGACTGGAGGCCGCCGTTGGAGAGCACCGAGACGACGAGCGTCCCGTTCGGCAGCGTCCCCCCGGCGAGCCGGTCGAGGGCCAGGATCCCGAGCACCTGGTCGCCGTCGACGACCCGGCCCGCAGCGTCGACCGCGATGAGCCGGTCCGCGTCGCCGTCGAGGGCGAAGCCGATGTCGGCGCCGCGCGCGACGACCTCGGCGGCGAGCGAGGCCGGTGCCGTCGCCCCGCACTCGACGTTGATGTTGACCCCGTCGGGTTCGTTGTGGATCACCTCGACGCTCGCCCCGGTCGCGGCGAGGATCTCCGGTCCGACGACGCCACCGGATCCGTTCGCGCAGTCGAGGACGACCCGCAGCCCGCTCGCGGGGATCGCGCCCGCGACGCCGAGGCGATGGTCCCGGTATCGCTCGAGCAGGTGGGGCTCGACGAGTGCCCGGCCGATCTCGGCGTTCGGGACGCCGCCGAGCTCTTCGGTCCTCCAGATGAGCTGCTCGATCTCGTCCTCGACGCCTTCGTCGAGCTTGAGGCCGGACTGGTCGAGGACCTTGAGACCGTTGTCGTCGGCCGGGTTGTGGGAGGCCGAGACCATGATCCCGGCGGCGAACTCGCCGGTGCCGGCGAGGAACGCCAGGGCGGGCGTCGGGACGCAGCCGGCCATGTGGACGTCCACGCCGAGGCTCGTGGCCCCGGCCGCGATCGCCGCGACGAACATGTCGCCCGAGCGGCGGGTGTCCTGGCCGACGACGATCGCGTCGCCGGGGTTGGCGAGGCGGCGGGCGGTCGCCCGGCCGAGGGCATAGGCGAGGGTCGGCTTCAGGTCGACGTTGGCGGCGCCGCGGATGCCGTCCGTACCGAAGAGTCGGGGCACGGCTAGGGCGGCGGGGACGGGCTGGAGGGGTTGACGACCGTGATCGTCACCGTCACGGCCTCCGGGTTGACGGCGACGAGCGTCAGGCCCACCGGCAGGTTCGCGCCGAGCTCGACCTCGTGCGTGCCGACGCCCAGACCGCCGACCGGCAGCAGCAGTGTGAACGCCGCCGCGTCGAGCCGCTCGAGATCGCCGAGCGAACCGCCGACCGTGGCGAGTGCGTGGGAGACGTCGACCCGGTACTCCAGGTCGGAGCGCGAGCCGACGAGCGTCAGCCCGGCGTCGAAGGTCCGCGTTCCGGCGATCGGCCGGATGGCGATCGTGACGCTGACCGTCTCGTCGCCGCCGCGCGGCAGGACCCCGGCCGGAAGGTCGAGGGCCACCTGGGCCGAGACGTCCTGGGTTGCGCCGCTGATCGAGATCGGGGCCGTGTCGGCCCGCACGAGCGCGGACAGCTCGGCGTCGTCGCCCTCGACGAGGACGAGGAGCGGATCGACCGTGACCGGCCCGATCTCGAACCCCGCGGCCGGCGTCCCGGTGACGACCGGGTTCACCGGGAGGGAGCGGGAGCTGCCCTCCTGGAACACGGCGATCCGGACGTGGGCGGTCCGCGGCTCGACGTCGGCGGGCGTCACCCGGTCGCCGAGGACGTCGACCGGGATGAGCTCGACGTCGCGATCGACGTCGAGACCGTTCGCCTCGATGACGACGTCGGCCCGGGCGGCGACGATCCGGTCGAGGACCGACTGGGGACCGGACACCGTCACCTCCCTCGGTGTCACCTCGGGCGGCCGGATGTCGAGATCGGCGGGGGCGTCGCCCTGCTCGACACGGACCGGGACGACCTTGGAGACGAACGGATCGAGCTGGACGTTGATTCCGGGTGGGTCGTAGTCGAGGACCCGGAAACGGGGATCGACCGACTCGACGTTGATCGGAACGTAGCGGGAGCCGACGGTCGGGTCGACCGGGGAGAGGTCGATCGTCGCCCGGAAGCTGTCCGTCGACGCGCGGGCGTTCGGGTCGCCGAGGGCGATGTAGCGGATCCGGGTCACCGGCGGCAGGTTCGCTGCGAGGACCGCGTCGGCCGGCTGGTTGACCGGCACGACCGGGATGCTGCCGACGAGCTCCTGGGCGGACTGGGAGACCACCAGGCCGGCGTACAGGAGCGTCGCGAGGACGATCGCCGCGAGCTTCAGCGGCCAGTTGTGGAAGATGAGGCGGAGGATCCGTCTCATCGCTGGACCCGGGCCGGTGCCGCGGGCGGCTCGTCGTCGGGGCGGATCGCCGCGGTCCCGGACGCCGTGGTCCGGTCGCGGCCGCGGCGCAGCCCCGTGAGCCGCGACAGGTCGGAGAGGCGCGGCGCGCGACCGCCCGCGCGGGGCTCCGGCTTCGCCGCCGGCCGCCGCCCGAACGGCCCGCGCCCGTCGGACGGCGCGAGAAGTGAGCGAATCGCCCGGGCGAGCTGCGGCTCGTTGAGGTTGCGGACGATCCGGGCCCGCTCGACGAGGCTGACCTGGCCGTTCTCCTCGGAGACGACGATGACCACCGCGTCGGTCTGCTCGGTGATGCCGAGGGCCGCCCGGTGGCGGGTCCCGAAGCGTTCGGTGTGCACGGTCATCTCGGCCAGCGGCAGGAGCGCCCCGGCGGCGAGGATCATCTCCTCGCGGATGATCACCGCGCCGTCGTGGAGCGGCGTCTTCGGCGCGAAGAGCGTCCGGATGAGGTCGGACGAGACGTCGGCGTGGATCATGACGCCAGTCTCGGCCAGCTCCTCGAGCCCGGTGTCGCGCTCGAGGACGATGAGGGCGCCGTGACCGTCGGCCGAAAGGAGGGCGGCGGCGTGGGCGACCTCGTCGGCGACGTGTTCGACGGCCCGCTCCTCGGCCGGCGAGAAGAGCCAGTTGAACGAGCCGACGCGACCGATGCGCTCGAGCGCCCGGCGCAGCTCCGGCTGGAAGACGACGACGAGGGCGAAGAGCCCGACGACGGCGCCGGCCTGGAGGATCTGGGTGAGGAGCTGCAGCTGGAACGCCCGGGCGGCGGCATAGACGGCGAAGAGGACGGTGACGCCGATGACGAGGCTGACGGCACGGGTGCCGCGAATGAGGCTGAAGAGCCAGTAGATGAGGAGCGCGGTGATCCCGATGTCGATCAGCGACGTCAGCTCGAACTGCTCGAATATCGACGCGAGGAGCTGCGGCATCTTCCCGAGAGTGTAGCATCGGGGCCCGTTCGGACCCTGTTCGGGGACGGTGCCCGGACGCACCGCCGGAGGCCCTTCGCGACACCGGATTCGGACCCGGGCTCAGGCCGTCAGGCGCACAGCTCCGCCAGGCGGGGCTCGCCCGGCAGCTGGCTCGTCGCCAGCTCGCACAAGCGGCGGCGGGCCTCGTCATCGCCCGTCAGGTCGGCCAGCCTGGCGAGCAGCACGAGTTTGTCGATGGCCGGTCCGCGCCAGCCCCGCTCGATGTAGAGCTCGGCGAGGAGCAGGTGCAGGTCGACGTCCGCCGGAGCAATGGCCAGGGCGAGATAGAGGGCGTCGATGGCCGCGACCGTCCGACCCGCCCGACGGTGCGACCGCGCCGCGAGGATGAATCCGTCGCGGGCCTCGTCGGCCCGGCCTGCGTGAAGGGCCTCCTCGGCCGCCATGCCGGTGAGGACGCCGTCCGGCAGCTCAGGCTCGGGTTCGGGTTCCGGCTCAGCCGGTCCGGGGGGCGCCTCCTCGACGGCCGGACCGCCTTCCCCGTCGGTGCCTGCCGCCGCGAGACCGGCGGCTGCCGCGGCCGGCTCGAACATCGGCTCGACCGGCGGCTCCAGGACCCGCAGCACCTGGCTGAGGGCGCGCTCGGCCGCCTCGTCGCCCGCCGACTCGCGGAGCCGCGTCGCAAGCCGTTCGATGGAGCGACGGCGCTCGCGGGACTCGGCCAGCTCGAGGGAGCGGCGGGCGGCATCGGCCGCGTCCGGAAGGCGGCCCGCATCGGCGAGGACCTCGGCGAGCCGGTCCAGCGTGTCGGCTGCATCGACACGCCGGCCGAGGGCGGCCAGCACGTCCGACCGGCCGCGCAGCGCCGCCTCGTCGCGCGGAGCCAGATCGAGCGCCCGGTCGAACGATGCCAGTGCATCGGGCAACCGCTCCATCCGGACGAGGATCCCGCCGATCGCGGCGTGGGGCAGGGCCCGGTCGCGGGCGATCGAGGCCGCTTCGCCGTACGCGTCGATCGCCAGGTCGAGCCGGCCCCGGAGCGCCGCGACGTGGCCTCGCCGGAGCGCGTCCTTGTAGCGCTCATACAGGGAGTCGGCCGACGTCGACGGTCGGCCCCGGGTGGCGGGCTCGGGGGGAGGCTTCCGGCCGGCGGCGGGCGGCTTCGGGCCGGCAGCTTGCGGCTTCGGGCCGGCAGCATGCGGCTGTGGGGCGCCGGAGCCGGCGGAGCGCGGCGAGATCCGCTTCGGCCCTCCGTTGCCCTTCCGGCCGCCCGTGGATTGGTCCCGACCGCGGTCAGCCACCGAGCACCTCGACGAGCAGCGCCTTCTGGACGTGGAGGCGGTTCTCCGACTGCTCCCAGATGATGCTCCGCGGGCCGTCCATGACCTCCGAGGTGATCTCCTCACCGCGGTGGGCCGGCAGGCAATGCATCGCGACCGCGTCGGGGCCGGCCGCATCGAGGAGCGCGTCGTCGACTCGATACCGGGCGAACGCGTCGCGGCGCTCCTCGGCCTCGGCCTCCTGGCCCATCGACGTCCACGCGTCCGTGTAGACGACGTCGGCGCCGGCCACGATCTCGGCGGGCTCCCGGCCGAAGACGAGCCGCCCGCCGGACGCCTCGGCGAGCCCGCGCGCCCGGGCCACGATCGCCTCATTCGGGGCGTAGCCCGCCGGATGGGCCAGGCGGACCTCCATCCCGAGCGCTGCTCCGAGGAGCGCCAGCGAGTGGAAGACGTTGTTGCCGTCGCCGACAAAGGCGACGGTCACGCCCTCCAGGCGCCCGAATCGCTCCCGGATCGTGAAGACGTCGGCGAGCGCCTGGCACGGGTGCTCGCGCAGCGTGAGCGCGTTGACCACCGGGATCGTCGCCTGCGCGGCCAGCTCCACGACCACCGCGTGCGGGCCCGTCCGGGCGACGATCGCGTCGACGAAGCGGTCGAGGTTGCGGGCCACGTCACGGACGCTCTCGCGGGCGCCCATCACCGCGTCCTCGGGAAGGTAGATCGCCTGCCCGCCGAGCTGGTTCATGCCGGCCTCGAACGTGACCCGGGTCCGGAGGCTGGGCCGCTGGAAGAGCATCGCGATCGTCCGGCCGGCGAGCGGCGCGGCGGCATGCCGCCGGGTGTCGCGGAACTCCGCCTTGAGCGCTGCGGCCCGCTCGAACACGCGCTCGATCTCGGCCGCGTTCAGGTCGGCGGCCGAGAGCAGGTCGCGCCCGCGGAGGGTGTTCGCCGAAACCTCGGAGGGTGCGGTCATGGCGACACTCTAGCGGCGCCGCGAGGTCGATGGTTCGACACAGCGAAACGTGGCCCGCGCGCGCCAGTCGGAGCGGCTGCCTCGGGCATATCGCCACGTCGCGATCGTGTGGCCGCGTGAGATCCCGCGACATTCCTCTCGGATCGAACAGGATCGGCGCCCGGGCGGCCAGCCGAGGCCGCGATCCACGCCGGTTTCCGCTCGGGGCGAACGGGCGGGCCGGGTCCGGATCGTCGGGAGCGCCCCGACGTAGCGATGCGGCCGGCAGGCCCCGAACCAGTTCGCTGGAGGAGGAAAGCTGTCGATCGCTGGCCTGGGCGGGGATGCCGGCCGACTCTTCCCGCCCGCCGATGGCACGGTCACACGGATCCCGGCCGGTCTTACCACCACCCACGAGCGGCGAGTGCGCGGCGGCGAATGCGCGGCAGAGAGGAGAGGCTTACCGCTTGGTGTACTGCGGCGCCTTGCGGGCGCGCTTGAGCCCGTACTTCTTGCGCTCCTTCATCCGCGGGTCGCGGGTCAGAAGGCCGGCCTGGCGGAGCGGCAGGCGGTTCGCGTCGGAATCGACCTCGAGCAGCGCCCGGGCGATCCCGTGGCGGATCGCGCCGGCCTGGCCGGTCACGCCGCCGCCCTCGACCTTGATCATCGCGTTGAAGTGCCCTTCGGTCCCGGTCACGCGGAACGGCAGCTTCACGTCGGCCTCGTTGACCGCGTTGCCGAAGTGCTCCTCGAGGCTGCGCCCGTTCACGACGATCTCGCCCTCACCCGGCAGCAGCCGGACGCGAGCGATCGCCGTCTTGCGACGGCCGGTCCCGGAGTAGAAGGCAGGAGTGATCATGCGGTGCTCCTCGTCAGGCGAGCGGCTCAGGCCGCTGGGCCTGATGCGGATGGTCGGTGCCGGCGTAGACCTTCAGCTTGCGGAGCTGCTGCACGCCGAGCTTCGTCCGCGGCAGCATGCCCTTCACCGCCCGCCGGATGACCTCCTCCGGCCGGCGCTCGAGGAGGTGACCGAGCGTCTCCTCCTTGTAGCCCTGGGGATAGCCGCTGTGGCGGATGTAGAGCTTGGATTCGCGCTTGTCGCTGGTGACCGCGATCTTCGCGGCGTTGAGCACGATCACGTGGTCGCCGGAATCGAGGTTCGGCGACCAGGTCGGCTTGTGCTTGCCCTCGAGAACGCGTGCGATCCGCGACGCGAGGCGGCCGAGCGTCTCGTCCGCCGCGTCGACGACGTACCAGCGCCGCTCGATCTCGCCCTCACGGACCGTGTAGGTCTTCGCGTTCATCGTTTCTCAGTCGTCTCCGTCATGCTCCCCGGCCCGCCGCCCGAGGGCGACGCTCCGGAGACAGAGCCCCTTGGCTGGGGCGGTGGCCCCGTCGAGGGCCGGTGTCCGGGCGGCGAGCGCCTCCCGGACCGCTGTCTCGTCCATTCTTCCGCGGCCCACCTCGAGGAGGACCGCGACGATTCGCCGGACCATCCCCCGCAGGAACGCATCCGCCCGGACGTCGATCGTCACGAGCGAACCGTTCCGGCGGACCCGGACCGCGTGAACGGTCCGGACCGGGCTCCGGTCCGCCGCCCCGAAGGCGGTGAAGTCGTGCCGGCCCTCGAGGACCGACCCGGCCCGCGCCATCGCGGCGGTGTCGAGCGGGACCCGCACCCCGAGCGCGTGGCGCTCGCGAAGCGGGCTCCGCGGCCCGTTCCAGACGGTATAGCGGTACTCCCGGTACCGCGCCGCGTAGCGAGGGTGGAACCGCGCCGGCGCCGGCCGCACGTCGCGAACTGCGACGTCCGCCGGGAGGAGCGCATCGAGCGCCCGCCCCAGCTCCGCCGCCGCGAGCCGCCCGGCATAGGTGAAGGCGATCACCTGGCCTGCGGCGTGCACTCCGGCGTCGGTGCGTCCGGCCCCGTCGACCGGCCGGCGCACCCCATCGCTGAGGCGGGCCAGCGCGGCCTCGAGTTCCCCCTGGACCGTCCGGACGCCAGGCTGGGCCTGGAACCCGAAGAAGTCCGTTCCGTCATATTCGACCCGGGCGCGGAACCGGCGAGCCGGCCGCCCGGGGGCAGTCTCTCGACTGCGCATGTGGGTGCTTGATCAGACCAGTTCGATCTGGACGATCGGAGCCGCATCGCCCCGCCGCGGCCCGATCTTGACGATCCGGGTGAAACCGGACGTCCGGTCGGCGTACTTCGGGGCGATCTCGTCGAAGAGCTTGTTCACGACGAGCGGCTCGTTCGGGAAGGCGGCGACGACGGCCCGCCGGGCCGCCAGGTCGCCCTGCTTGGCGAGCGTGATCATGTGCTCGACCTGGCCCCGGATCTCCTTGGCCTTCGCCTCGGTCGTCTGGACCCGTTCGTAGCGCAGGACCGAGACCGTCAGGTTCTTGAAGAGGGCGAGCCGCGGTCCCTGCTTGCGGGACAGCTTGCGGCCGCCGATCCGGTGGGCCACGCGCTACTCCTCGCCCTCGTCCTCGAACGGCTCGTCGTCGAGGCCGTCGGTCTCGCTGTCGGGAACGATGAAGCCGCGCATCCGGAGGCGCTCCTTCATCTCGTCGAGCGACTTCTTGCCGAAGTTGCGCATCCGCAGCAGGTCGTCGTCCTTGAGCTGGAGCAGCTGACCGACCTTGACGATGTTGTTCCGCTTCAGCGAGTTGTAGGCCCGCATCGGCAGGTCCAGCTCCTCGATCGGCATGTCGAGCATGTTCGGGGGCAGCTGGGCGACGCCGCTCACCGCCTGGTCGCCGGGGACGGCGGCCATGCCGATCGAGACGAAGGGCCGGAACTGGTTGACGAGGATCTCGGCCGAGCGGCTCAGGGCCTCCTCCGGCGAGATCGTGCCGTCGGTCTCGATCTCGATCGTCAGCTTGTCGTAGTTCGTCATCTGGCCGACGCGCATGCTCTCGACCCAGTAGTTCACCTTCCGGACCGGGGTGAAGATGGCATCGATCGCGATCACGCCGATCGGCAGCGCCTCCGCCCGCTCGGCGCCGAGGTAGCCGACGCCGCGCTCGACGGTCAGGTCCATCTCGATCGTCACGTCGTCGGTGTCGAGCGTCATGAGGACGAGCTCGGGGTTGACGATCTCGACGTCGGCCGACTCGGCGATATCGCCCGCGGTGACCGCGCCGGCGCCGCTCTTGGTCAGGCGCAGCTGGACAGGGTGCGAGGCGAAGCTCTTGAGGCGGAGCTTCTTGACGTTCAGGACGATCTGTGTGACGTCCTCCTTGACGCCCGGGATCGTCGAGAACTCCTGGTAGATGTCGCGGATCTGGATGCTCGTCACCGCCGCGCCGTCGAGCGAGGACAGCATGACCCGGCGCAGGGCATTGCCGAGCGTCACGCCGTAGCCGGCCTGAAGGGGGCCGGCCTCGTACTTGGCGTACGTCCCGACTTCCTCGACGGGCTCGATCTGCGGGTTCTCGAGTTCGATCATGAGCGGGGCTTACCTCGAGTAGTACTCGACCACGAGCTGCTCGTTGAGGTCGAGCGGCATCTGGTCGCGGCGGGGGAGATCGGTGACGGTCCCGGCCAGGTTCGCGGCGTCGATCGACAGCCACTCCGGCGCCTGGTGCGAGCGGAGCGTCTCCTTCGCCGTCTTGAACGGCTCGCGGCCGCGACGGGACTCGCGGACCTCGACCTTGTCGCCGCGGCGGAGCTGGTAGGACGGGATGTTGGTGGGCCGGCCGTTGACGGCGAAGTGACCGTGGCCGACGAGCTGGCGGGCCTGGGCCCGCGACGTCGCGAAGCCCATCCGGAAGACCACGTTGTCGAGGCGCAGCTCGAGCGTCCGGAGCAGGTACTCACCGGTCACGCCGGAGTGAGTGGCGGCGACCCGGAAGTAGTTGCGGAACTGCCGCTCGAGGACGCCGTAGACCCGCCGGACCTTCTGCTTCTCGCGCAGCTGGAGCCCGTACTCGCCGACCTTGCGGCGGCGGACGCCGTGCTGGCCGGGCGGCGACGGGCGCCGCTCGAACGAGCACTTCTTCGTGTAGCAGCGGGTGCCCT
>DASTVH010000113.1:0-3957 GCA_035759195.1 Candidatus Limnocylindrales bacterium | reverse complement strand
CCGGCGCTCGCACCCGGCCGGCGCGCCGCTTGGCGATCGCCTCGAGCTGCTCGAGATGCATCAGGTCGTGGACGCCGGCGAAGAACAGCCACTCACCGCAGCGCAGCTTCCCGACGAGCGGGTGGACGAGCGGGCAGGGATCCGTCTCGTGGCCGGCGATCCGGGCGGCGGTCCTGGCGATGATCCGCCGGCTCCGGTTGATCTGGCGGACCAGCTCGTCACGGTTGGCCGAGGGCGGACCGGGCACGCCCGGCACGACCGTCGGCGTGTCGGCCGGCCAGCGTCCCGAGGCGGCGAGGCCGGCCGCGAGGACGAGCCCGGACCGGGCCGTCGCGACATGACCGACGGTCTCGGCGACGTTCCAGCCCCCCTCGCCGCCGCGGAGCACGACCGCATCTTCGGCGAGCCCCTCGACCCGCTCGATCAGTGCGCTCGCCGTCGCGTCGAGCTGGGCGAGCGTCCGCTCGACGCTGCCCGGGCCGGCCCGCCGCCGGACCTCCCGCCGAACGCTCAGGAACTGCCCGGCGTCGATCCCGCGCCACGCCGCGACGAGATCCGGCGCGACCGGCTCGAGCGCGGCCACCCAGTCATGGCTCACGACGCGAGCGTACGCGAGAAGCGGAGCCGAGGCCCACGCTGCGACTCCCCTCAGCGGTGGCCATTCGCCATCTTCGTCGCGTCGGGGCGGCTGCGAAGGCGCCACATCGCGGCGATCCCGACGAACGGCCCGAGCGCGAGGAGCCAGAACGCGACGCGCCAGGTGTCGCCGTCGGTCGGGTCGAGCGCCCCGATTCCGAGGATCGTGACGCCGGTCAGGACGAAACCGCCCGCGACCTGGAGCGAGAGCGCAGAGCCGGCCGTGCCCGCCGGAGCGAGCTCCGACACGGCCGCAGAGAACTGCGCCGAGTCCGCCACGACGGTCAGCCCCCAGGCGAGACTGACGACGGTGACGAGGATGGGATCCGCCCCGAAGAGCAGCCCGACGGCGATCGCCGACAGGCCGCTCCCGCCCATCGCGGCGATCGTCAGCGTCGTCCGCCCGAGCCGGTCGGCGAACGCGCCGGCCACGACGCAGCCGATTCCACCCGCCGCGACGACGGCGAACGCGGTGAGGCTGGCGATCGCGGGGTCGGCCTGCCCGGCCGCGGCGAACGAGGCCGCGACGAAGAGCGGCAGCCAGGTCCACATCGCGTACAGCTCCCACATGTGGCCGAGGTAGCCGAGGTTCGCGAGGCGGACGGACGGCTGACGGAGGGCGGCGGCCGCGACCGAGATGCTGAAGCGACCGGTCGGCGGCTCGAACGGCCCGGTCCGGGCCCCGACAGCGACGAGCAGACCGCCGGCGACGGCCGCGGCGCTGCCGGCGGCCACCGTCGCGTGCCAGTCGATGCCGGCCGTCGCTCCGAGTGCCCGGATGAGATGGGGTAGCGCCGAGCCGACCGTCAGCGCGCCGATCAGGAACCCGATCGCCAGGCCGCGACTGCGCACGAACCAGCCGGCGAGCATCTTGAGGGCGATCGGATAGACGGCCGCCAGGCCGACGCCGGTCGCGAACCGCCAGGCCAGCCCGCTCGTCGGGCCGTCCGCGATCAGGCCGAAGCCGAGGTTGGCGGCGGCGGCCACCAGGGCGCCGACCGCGATGAGCACCCGCCCGGACACCGCGTCGGCGGCGCCGCTCGCCGCGAGGGCAAGGGCGCCGGCCGCGAACCCGAACTGGACGGCGACCGTGAGGAGCGGCAGGTCGAGCCCCTCGAGGCTCCACTCGGCGACCAGCAGCGGGGCCACGGCCGAGGCGCTGAACCACGGCGCGAACGCGAGGAGGACCCCGGAGCCGATGACGAGGAGCTGGCCCCAGCGCCCGGCCGGGTCGGCGGCGGGCGTCGAGGTCACTCCGGTCCGGCCGGCAGCATCGTGTAGACGATGCACTCGCCGCGGAGGACCTCGGTTCCGTCGTCCCGCCGGGCGACGCAGCGCAGGCGGGTGATCGGCTTGTCGGCGCGGGCCTCGATCACCTCCGCCTCGGCCGTCACGGTGTCGCCGACATACGCCGGCGCCGGGTAGTCCCATTCCTGGTGCAGGAACACCGAGCCCGGTCCGGGTAGCTTCATCGCGACGAGGGCGTTGAAGAGGCCGGCCGTCAGGCCGCCGTGGACGATCAGCCGGCCGGCTCGCGTCGCGGCCGCGAAGGCCTCGTCGAAGTGGAGGGGATTGCGATCGCCGGTCAGCCCGGCATACGCTTCGACGTCCTCGGCGGTCAGCGTCCGGGTCCAGGTCGCGGTCGCCCCGACCGGGGGCGGCTGCCAGGCCATCCGTGGGCCGGGCTCAGAGGCGCTCGAAGCGCTCGACCGGGAGGATGAACACCGTCGCCCCGCCGACTTCGACCTCGAGCGGGTACGGCATGAAGAACTCGCCGGGTTCCATGATCGGCGGCATCGGGTTGACGACCTGGGTTCGGGCGTTGCAGGTCTCGCGGATCACGCCGAGCACTTCGTCCACCTTCTCGTCCTCGACGCCGAGGATCACGGTCGCGTTCGACTGCTTGAGGAACCCGCCCGACGAGTGCAGGCGCGTCGCCCGGTACTCCTTCTCGAGGAGCGCGTCGACGAGGGCCCCCGCGTCTTCGTTGTGGACGATCGCGACGACGAGCTTCACGCGGCGAGTATAGGCGGGCCGATCGGCCGCGAGTCGGCCGCGAGAACGCCCGTTCGGCGCCGACCCCGGTTCGCCACGTTGTACGATGCGGGCTCGGGGCCGTCACCCATGCCCGCAGACCGCCAGGAGACATCCGTGGCCGAGGCCGAATCCCAGCGACCCGACGTCCTGTCCGCGATCGTCGCCGGCGCCGCCGCGATCGCCCGCAGCGACGACCTCGACGGCGCCCTCGAGATGCTGCTCGGGAGGGCGGCCGTCGCGGTCGGCGCGTCGAGCGCGGCAATCAGCCTCCAGGACCCCGACCGACCCGCCCCCGAGTTGACGTTCACGATCGGCCTCGACCCGGCTGCCCAGGCCGCCCTGGCCGACGCCGTCGCCGACGCCGGTCATCCCCTGACCGCCGCGGCGCGCGACCGGGCGGAAGTCGACGCGGTGACCACGGTCTCGCTGCCGCTGATCGTCGCCCGCGGTGGGATCGAGCAGGGTCTCGGCGCCCTCGCATTCGTCTGGGACTCGCCGGACCATCGGTCCACTGCCGATCTCGCCCACCTTCGGGCCGTCGCAGATCTCGTCGCCGTCGCGGTCGATCGATCGCGGCTCGCCTCGACGGTCGCGGAGCGTTCGGAGTGGTTCGAGCGGCTGGCCCATACCGATCCCCTCACCGGCCTCGCGAATCTGCGGACGGTCTCGCGGGTGCTGGAGCTCGAGCTCGCTCGGGCCGGGCGGCAGGGCGGTGAGGTATCGGTCGCGATCTTCGACGTCGACGACTTCGCCGCGACGAACGAGGCCGGCGGCCGCGAGGCCGGCGACGACGTGCTCCGCTCGGTCGCGTCGGTGCTGGCCGGCGCGGTGCGGCTCGTCGACACCGTGGCCCGCTTCGGTGCCGACGAGTTCCTCCTCGTCGCCCCGGGCTCGGCCGGGATGACCGTCGCCCGGCGCGTGCTCGAGGGGATCGCCGCCCTCGGCGAGGGTGGGGGGCCGCGGATCTCGATCTCGGCCGGGGTCGCCCGCTTCCCGGTCGACGGGACCGATGCCGAGACCATCATCGAAGCCGCTCGGGCGGCGCTTGAGCGGGCCCGGTCGGGCGGCCGCGGCTCCGTCGAGGCGACGCCTGGCTGAGTCAGGCGGCCCGGCCTGGCGACGCCGCCGCCCTCGGCGCTCCTGCCCGCGAAGGTTCCGGATCACCTGCCGAACGTTCCGGATCATTCGAACGAATCTCGGCCGGGGAGGCTCGCGAAGGTGCCGCCAGGCCGTGCGTGATGCACACCACGACTGATCCACGCGTCAGCGGCCGCGCGGCGGGCG
>DASTVH010000112.1:0-2392 GCA_035759195.1 Candidatus Limnocylindrales bacterium | reverse complement strand
CAGGAAAGAGGCGGGTCGCATGATGGCCGGTGTGGGAACGAGAGAGCGACCCGCGGATCGGGGCCGCCGCCAGGGGCGCGAAGCCATGCGGCGCGTCGGCCGGGATCATCGCCTGGCGCGAATCGGCGCGGGGCTCAGCCTCCGCGAAGTCGCTGCGGCGTCGGGCGCCTCGCACCAGCAGCTGATGCGTTTCGAGCGCGGCGATCTGGATCGCGTGTCGGTCGAGGCGATGGGGGCCTGGTGCGCCGTCGTCGGGCTCGACCTCGCAGTGCGAACCTACCCAGCCGGCGACACAATTCGCGACCGGGCCCAGCTCGCCTTGCTGGAGCGACTTCGGGGGGAGCTCCATCCGTCGCTCGCGTGGCGAACGGAGGTGCCGCTCCCGACTCCCGGGGATCGACGCGCGTGGGACGCCGAGATCCGGGGTGGCAAACCCGATCCTTGGCGCGTGCGCGTGGAGGCCGAGACGCGGATCTCGGATGGGCAGGCGCTCGAGCGCCGCCTTTCCCTCAAGGCTCGCGACGACCCCGTTGGTCACGTGGTGCTCCTCGTGTCCGACACGCGGGCGAATCGCGAGGCGCTCCGAAGGCTGTCGGACGGGATCGCGGCTGACCTCCCGCTCGGGACGCGAGCGATTCTTCGGGCGCTCCGAGCCGGGCGGGACCCGGGCGGCAGCGGGATCGTCATCCTGTGACGTCCGACCACGCCTGCAGCTCGAGGATGTTGCCTTCGGGGTCGGTCACGTAGGTCCAGGTCACGCGCCGTCCGTCGGACGTGCCGGTCGTCACGACCTCGCCGACGACACCGCCGCCCGCCGCGAGCACGGCGTCGCGCGCCGCGGCGACGTCGGGGACGGCGAAGGCGATGTGGCCGAGGCCGGGCCGGTTGACGGCGCTCGCGGGCCGCTCGGGACCGGAGCTGTACTCGAAGATCTCGAGAGTCGGCCCGTCCGGGCCGAGGCCCGGCAGTCGAAGGTGGGCTCCGTGGATGGTCGCGCCGGGAACGCCCGTCCCGGCCTCGAGCACCGGGCCGCTGAGGTCGCGCTCCGGCGGGACGAACGTGCAGCCGAACACCCGCGTGTAGAACTCGGCCAGCCGGCGCCAGTCGTGGGCCACGATGTTCACGTGGCCGAACCGGGCGTCGATCATGAGGCGCCGGCCACGCCCGCCGGCCCCGCCAGGCGCCGACCGCGGACCCAGGCGCCGCGGACCATGTCGGCGTGCGTCCGGAAGATCAGGCGGCTGACGAGCGCGTCCGAGTCGGCGAGGCTCGCGGCGTCGTCGGGCGAGTCGTGGAGGGGCGCCGTCAGCGACGGATCCACGGCAATGAAGTCGGCCTCCTTGCCGGCCTCGAGCGAACCGATTCGGTCGGCCAGGCCGAGCGCCCGGGCGCCGTCGAGCGTCCCGAGCCGGAGCCCCTCGAGCGGCGTCACGGGCGCCTCTCCCTCGCCCGCGAGCGCGCGCCGGGCCATCTGCGCGTACGCGCCCATCCGCATCACCGAGAAGATCGAGGCTTCCGGCCCGCCGGAGACGTCCGATCCCAGCCCGACCGACATCCCCGCCGCCCGATATGCACTCAACGGCATCACGCCGGCGCCGATGAAGAGGTTCGAAGCCGGACAGTGGGCGACGTGCGAGCCCGACTCGACCACCCGCGCCACCTCACGCGCCGACAGGTGGATCGCGTGGGCCAGGACCGTTCGCTCGCCGAGGCCGCCGGCCCGGTCGTAGACGTCGAGGTAATCGACGGCGTCGGGGAACAGCCGGCCGACCTCGGCGATCTCGCCGCGGTCCTCCGACACGTGGGTCTGCCACCAGGCGCCGGTCGATCTCGCGAGCGCCGCGGACTCCCGGAGCAGGTCGGCCGTGCACGAGACCGCGAAGCGCGGCGTCACCGCGTAGCCGAGCCGTCCGTCTGCCGCTCCGTGCCAGCGCTCGATCAGCCCGGCCGACTCCCGGAGCGTACGCTCGAGGATCGTCGACGGCTCGATCGTGGGGTCGTAGGTGACCCGATCCATCATGACCTTGCCGAGGATCGCCCGAATGCCGTGGGTCTCCGCGGCCCGGAACGCCGCGTCCATCGCCGCCTCGTAGACGACGCCGTAGGCGAGGACGGTCGTGGTGCCGGCCGCCGCGAACGCCTCGAAGATCGGCGGCGAGAGGCGCTCGGCAACCGCCGGGTCGGCCCACGAGCGCTCGGTCGGGAAGGTCAGGCGGTCGAGCCAGGTCAGCAGGTCGAGGGCGAATCCGACGCCCGCGTTCGGGAGCTGCGGCAGGTGGGCGTGGAGATCGACCATCCCGGGCAGGACGACCCATGGGCGCAGGTCGAGGGGGTTCGGCCCGGGGCGTTCGGCTCGATACGGCCCCGCGTACGTAATGCCACCACGGTCATC
>DASTVH010000111.1:0-2711 GCA_035759195.1 Candidatus Limnocylindrales bacterium | reverse complement strand
GGCGTCGTCGTGCCGGGCCACGGGTCGGTCGCCGACCGCGGGTTCGCCGTGCGCCAGATGACCGAGTTCCGGACGGTGGCCGAGCTCGCTCGACTCGTCCACGACGGCCGCCTGGACATCGAGGCGGCGATCCTCCGGACGCCGTACCCGGCGGACGCCGCCCGCGAGCCCCTCGAGCGGGCGCTCGCCCAGCTGCGCGGCGAACTCGACTGAGCAGTCAGCGGCTCGCAAGACGCGCCGCCCTGCGGGGTCTCTGCCAGACGTTCACCGGGCGAAAGGCCGCGCGGAGCGAGATCCGGCCCGCACCCCGTGCGAATCTGGCATGGAGCGCGTCGCCGGCCTCGCGGACCGAACGTCCGGCGAGATCAGCCGCCTCCGACCCGGACCACCCAGCGACCTCGCGCCTGAGCCGCGAGGATCCCGTCGAGGGCGGGCTCGAGCGTCTCGAGCGTCACCTCGCTGATCCCCTCCCCCAGCCGGTTCGGTCGAAGGTCGCCGGCGATTCGAGTCCACAGGGCGCGGCGCTCGTCGATCGGCATCGCCGCAGAGTCCATGCCGAGCAGGGCGACGCCGCGCAGGATGAATGGCAGGACCGTCGTCACGAGGGCCGGTCCGCCGGCGTTGCCCGACGACGCGACGGCCGCGCCCGGGCGAAGCGTGCGCAGGACGTACGGCAGCGTCGCCCCACCGACCGCGTCGATCGCGCCCGCCCAGCGGGCCGACTCGAGCGGCCGCGGGCTCTCGGCGACCACCTCGTCGCGCGGCACGATCCCGATCGCGCCGAGTTCCCGGAGCCGTGCCTCCTCGGCGGGCTTGCCGGTCGCCGCCCACACCTCGTGTCCGCGGGCGGCGAGGATCGCCACCGCGGTGCTGCCGACGCCGCCGCTCGCACCGGTGACCAGGACCGGCCCGTCGCCGGGTCGGAGGCCCCGTTCCTCGAGGGCCACGACCGACATGGCGGCGGTGAACCCCGCCGTGCCGATCGCCATCGCGTCCCGGGCGGAGAGACCCTCCGGCAGCGGGACGACGTAGTCGGCCGGCAGCCGGGCGAACTCGCCGTATCCGCCGTGGCGGGCGACGCCCAGGTCATAGCCGTGGGCGAGGACGCCCTGGCCGGGTCGGAACGGCGGGGCGGACGACGCGACCACCTCGCCAGCAAGGTCGATGCCGGGGATAAGCGGGCTGATGCGGGCGACCTTGCCTTCGGCGATCGTCGCGAGCGCGTCCTTGTAGTTGACGCTCGACCAGGCGACGCGGACGTCGACCGCGCCGTCGGGGAGGTCGGCGGCTGCGAACTCCCGGACGCCGCGCCGGACGCCGTCGTCGGTCCTCTCGGCGACGAACGCGCGGAAGCGGTCCGGGATCGCGGTCATGGGATCAAGCCTACGTCGGCGGCACGGGGGCGCGGGACCGCCGTCCTGCGGGTTGCGATTGGGAGACCGGGGTTGACGGGTCGGCACTCGTCGATCACGATCGGCGCGCCGTGACCCCTCCGCGACGCTTCAGCGCGATGTGTACCCGCCGGCGGCCCCGCCGTGCGGAGGATGGGGTCTGACGTCCCGCGAAGCCGATCGAGACTGACACGGGACCGAGGACGAGGTCCCGGGGCCGCGACTCCACCACGGAGCGCGGCCCTTCGATTCTCCGGATGACGCGACGGGTGACCCCGGGCACCTCACCCCTCCCTGCCCGGACCTCCCGATCCGACGCCTGACTGGAGACCTGACGATGCCCGCCCCGTCCCCGCGTCCCGCGGAGCTTGACCGCGTCCTGGCCGAGAATCGCCGCTACGCCGCCCAGTTCGATCGATCCAGCCTTCCGCTGCCACCAGGCCGGAAGGTCGCCGTGCTCGCCTGCATGGACGCCCGCCTCACGGTCGAGGACGCCCTCGGCCTGCGGACCGGCGACGCCCACATCATCCGCAACGCCGGCGGCCTCGCGACCGACGACGCGATCCGCTCTCTCGTGATCAGCCAGCACCTTCTCGGCACGCAGGAGGTCATCGTCGTCGAGCACACCGGCTGCGGGATGCTGACGTTCGAGGACGAGCCGGTCCGCGAACGGATCGCGACCGAAACGGGTGTCGACGTCGACCTGCCGCTTCGTTCGTTCGCCGATCTCGAGGCGAACGTCCGCGACCAGGTCGCCCGAATCCAGGCCCATCCCTGGATCAAGGAGGTGCCCGTGAGCGGCGTCGTGTTCGAGGTGGAGACCGGCCGCCTCCGGCACGTGGCCTGAGGGTCCTTCACGCCACCAGCCGCCGGGGCCGGCGGCTGGTGGCATTCGCCATCGCTCTGTGACGAAGCCTTCGCGGCCCTCCCGCGTCCTGCAACGCCGCCGTGCCGCCGGCCCGCCGATCCTGCCGGCCACGACCCAGCGGAAGGAGGACACGTGAGACAGATCTGGCGCGACTACGGGCTCAGCATCACCCTCGCCGTGCTCTTCATCGGCGCCTGGGTGCTCCAGACCTGGATGGGCTGGGTCGAGTTCGTCTCGGAGCAGCGATCTCTCGGCCAGACGGCCGAGGCGTTCGGGCCCGACGGCTTCTTCTGGCGCTGGGGCCAGGCGAAGTTCGAGAACTGGCAGTCGGAGTTCCTGCAGGTCTTCACGTTCATCGTCCTGACAACGTTCCTGGTCCACAAGAAGAGCCACGAGTCGCCCGACACCGACTACGACACCGAGGCCGCCCTCCGGCGGATCGAGGCGCAGCT
>DASTVH010000110.1:0-15589 GCA_035759195.1 Candidatus Limnocylindrales bacterium | reverse complement strand
CAACGGCCTCCTCTCGCTCACGCCGGACGGCAACCCGATCGTCGGCGAGACGCCCGAGGTCAAGGGCTTCTGGTCGGTCGCCGCGATCTGGATCAAGGAGGCGCCGGGGATCGCGAAGACGGTTGCCGAGTGGATGACGACTGGCGAGCCCGAGATCGATCCGCATGGCTCGGACGTCGCCCGCTTCTACGAGCACCACAGGACCGAGCAGCACATCCGGGCCCGGACGGCCGAGGGCTTCAACAAGACGTACGGCATCGTCCACCCGAACGAGCAGTGGGAGTCGAACCGCAACATCCGGCTCTCGCCGTTCAACGCTCGCCAGAAGGAACTCGGGGCGGTGTTCTTCGAGGCGGCCGGCTGGGAGCGGCCCTACTGGTACGGCGCGAACGAGCCGCTCCTCGAGGAGTTCGGCGAGCGGGTCATGCCCCGCGACGCCGAGTGGGAGGCGCGCTGGTGGTCGCCGATCATCAACGCCGAGCACCTCGCGATGCGCGATCGGGTCGGGATCGTCGACCTCTCGGCCTTTGCGATCTTCGACGTCACCGGTCCGGGTGCCTGCGACTACCTCGAGCGCCTGTGCGTCAACCGCATCGACGTCGCGCCCGGCCGGACGGTCTACACGCCGCTCCTCAACCCGGCCGGCGGGATCCTCGCCGACCTCACGATCATGCGCCTGGCCCACGATCGGTTCCGGGTCGTCACCGGCGGCGGCATGGGCATGCGCGACCGGAAGATCTTCGGCGACGCCCTGCCGGCCGACGGCTCGGCCCAGCTCCACGACGCGACGAACCAGTGGACGACGATCGGGCTCTGGGGGCCGCGGGCGCGCGACGTCCTGAGCGCGGTGACCGCCGCCGACGTGAGCCACGCCGGCTTCTCGTTCCTCACCACGAAGTCCGTCGACATCGACGGCGTCCGGACGCTGGCCTCGCGGATCAGCTACGTCGGCGAGCTCGGCTGGGAGATCTACGTCCCGTTCGAGCAGGGCCTTCGCGTCTGGGATGCGCTCTGGGACGCCGGCAAGCCGCACGGCATGGCGCCCGTCGGCATCGGAACCTACGCGGTCACCGCCCGCCTCGAGAAGGGCTACCGGGCCCACGGGGCCGAACTCGAGCTCGACTTCGACCTCGTCGAAGCCGGCATGGCCCGGCCTTCGGTCAAGGACGCCGACTTCGTCGGCAAGTCGGCCTACCTCGAGCAGCGCTCGAGGCCGCCGGCGGCGATCCTCTGCACGCTGACCGTCGAAGACCCGACCTCGTCGTCCGGCGTGAAGCGCTACATGCTGGGCCGGGAGCCGATCCTGACCCGCGACGGCGCGCCGCTCGTCGACGCGAAGGGCCGCCGCTCGTACGTGACGAGCGCCGGATCGGGGCCGTCGGTCGGAAAGCATCTCCTCATGGCCTACCTGCCGCCGGATCAGGCCGTCGAGGGGACGCAGCTCGCCGTCGAGTACTTCGGCGAGCAGTACCCGGTCACGGTCGCGGTCGCCGGAGCGCGGCCGCTGTTCGATCCGGAGAACGCGCGGATCCGGAGCTGAGCCGGTGAACGTCGTCGTCTGCGTCAAACGCGTCCCGGCGACCGGCGGGCGCATCGCGCTCACCGCCGACGGCCAGGAGATCGACACGCGATTCCTCGGCTTCACGATCAGCCCGCACGAGGAGTGCGCGGTCGAGGAGGCCGTCCGGATCGTCGAGGCCGGCGGCGGCAGCTCGACCGTCCTGACGCTCGGCCCGGAGGCCGCGTCGGAGCAGCTCCGCGACGCGATGGCGATCGGCGTCGACCGAGCCGTCCTGCTCGAGACCGACGGCAGCGACTGGGACCCGATCGCGACGGCCGACGCGATCGTCGACGCGATCCGTGCCCTCGAGGCGGAGGGCGAGCGGTTCGACCTGCTGCTCTTCGGCAACGAGTCGGCCGACAGCGGCGGCTACCAGGTCGGGATCCGGGTCGCGACGGCGCTGGGACTGCCGGTCGTGACCGGGATCAAGGCGATCCAGGCGGGCGACGGCCGGGTCGAGGCGCGGCGCGAGGCGGCCGGCGGCTGGGAGGTCTTCGAGCTGCCGATGCCGGCGGTCCTCGGCGTGAAGGAGGGGCTCAACCTGCCGCGCTATCCGTCGGTGCCGGGGCGGCTGCGGGCCAAGAAGAAGGAGATCGTCCGGATCGTGCCCGAGCGGCGGCCGGGCGGGCCGACGAAGGAGCGGCTGCGCCTGCCGCAGGCCGACGAGAGCCAGGTCGAGGTCATCGGAGCCGGAGCCGACGCCGCACCGGCCGTCGTCGAGCTGCTCGTCCGGCTCGGGGTGGCGGCCCGATGATCCTCATCCTCGTCGAACACGGCGGCGGCCGCCCGGAGCGCCTCTCGCTCGAGGCGCTCGCGCTCGCGAGCCGGATCGCGGCCGCGACCGGCGGACCGATCGAGGCCGTGCTGGTCGGCTCGGAGGCGCGCGAGGCGGCCGGCCTGCTCGGCGGCCGAGGCGTGGAGGTGGTCCACGCGGTCGAGCACGATCGGCTCGTGGCATTCGCTCCGACCGCGTGGGCCGCCGCCCTCGTTCAGCTCATCGGCGACCGGTCACCGGCCGTCGTGCTCGCCGCGGGCAGCGACCGTGGCAACGAGGTGATGGCCCACGTCGCGGCCCGCCTGGAGTTGCCGCTCGCCACCCAGTGCACGGACGTCACGCCCGGCGACCCGCTCCGGCTGACCCGTCAGCGCTGGGCCGGCAGCCTGCTCGAGGATGCCGTCCTCGACGCACCGACGAAGCTCCTGACCGTGGCTCCCCACACGTTCGCGATCGAGGACGCGGCGTCCGGGGCGGATGCCGCGAGTCCGCGGGTCCAGCCGTTCGCCCCCGACCTGACGGAGTCCGACCTGCGGGTCGCCGTGACCCGCCGGCTCGAGCCCGACCGGACCGGCGTCTCCCTCGGCGACGCCCGGGTCGTCGTCGGCGGCGGCCGCGGCGTCGGGAGCGCCGAGGCGTTCGCCGAGCTCGAGGAGCTCGCGTCGCTGCTCGGCGGCGCGGTCGGCGTGTCGCGGGTCGTGACGAGCAACGGCTGGCGGCCGCACGCGATGCAGATCGGCCAGACCGGCCTGCGAATCGCGCCCGACCTGTACATCGCCTGCGGGATCAGCGGGGCGATCCAGCACATCGTCGGGGCGAAGGCGGCGAAGCGGATCCTCGCGATCAACACCGACCGCGACGCCCCGATCATGTCGGTCGCCGACTACGCGGTGATCGGCGATCTTCACCAGGTCGTGCCGGCGATCAGCGCGGAGCTTCGGCGCCTGAGGGACGGCTAGCACCCGATGGCCGGCGCCTGGGACTACGTCATCGTCGGTGGGGGATCGGCCGGGCTCGTCCTGGCCAACCGGCTGTCGGCGGACCCGGCGACACGGGTTCTCGTGCTCGAGGCCGGACGGCCCGACTGGGCCTGGGACGTCTTCATCCACATGCCCTCGGCGCTGACGTTCCCGATCGGCAGCCACTTCTACGACTGGCAGTACGAAAGCGAGCCCGAGCCGTTCATGGGCGGCCGCCGGATCTACCACGCCCGGGGCAAGGTCCTGGGCGGCAGCAGCAGCATCAACGGGATGATCTTCCAGCGGGGCAATCCCCTCGATTACGAGCGTTGGGCGGCCGACCCAGGGATGGAGGCCTGGGACTACGCCCACTGCCTGCCGTACTTCAGGCGGATGGAGCACTGCACGGCCGCCGAACCGGACGACCCGTTCCGGGGCCGCGGCGGGCCGCTCTGGCTCGAACGCGGCCCGGCTTCCAACCCGCTGTTCGGCGCGTTCTTCGAGGCGGCCGTCGAGGCCGGCTACGCCCGGACGCCCGACGTCAACGGCTACCGACAGGAGGGCTTCGGGCCGTTCGACCGGAACATCCGGCGGGGGCGCCGCTGGTCGGCCCGGCGGGCGTATCTCGATCCGGTCCGATCGCGGAAGAACCTCACGGTCCGGACCGGCGCGTTCGTGACCCGGCTCCTCGTCGAGGACGGCCGGGTGACCGGGGTCGAGGTCGCCCGCGGCCGGGGCACCGAGCGGGTCCTCGGCGGCGAGGTGATCCTCGCGGGCGGTGCGATCAACAGCCCGCAGCTCCTGATGCTCTCGGGGATCGGCCCGGCCGACCATCTCGGCGAGCACGGCATCGCCGTCGCGACCGACCTGCCCGGCGTCGGGGGCAATCTCCAGGACCACCTCGAGGTCTACGTCCAGTTCCGGTCGCTCCAGCCGGTCTCGATGCAGCCCCACGCCGTCCAGAAGTGGCGCCGCCCGTGGATCGGTTTCCAGTGGCTGTTCTTCCGGCGTGGGCCCGGCGCCACGAATCACTTCGAGGGCGGCGGCTTCGCCCGCTCGAACGACGACGTCGCCTACCCGAACCTCATGTTCCACTTCCTGCCCCTCGCGATCCGCTACGACGGCTCGTCCCCGGCCGGCGGCCACGGCTACCAGGTCCACGTCGGGCCGATGTACTCGGATGCCCGGGGCACGGTCCGCCTCCGCTCCTCCGACCCGCGGGCCAAACCCGCCCTGCGGTTCAACTACCTCTCGACCGAACAGGACCGTCGCGAATGGGTCGAGGCGATCCGGGTCGCCCGGCGGATCCTGAACCAGCCGGCCATGGCCCCGTTCAACGGTGGAGAGGTGTCGCCGGGGCCGTCGGTCGAGAGCGACGAGGAGATCCTCGCCTGGGTCGCCCGGGACGGCGAGACGGCGCTCCATCCCTCCTGCACCGCCCGGATGGGCGTCGGCGGGGAGTCGGTCGTCCACCCGTCGTCCATGCGGGTCCATGGGATCGAGGGGCTGCGGGTCGTCGACGCATCGGCGATGCCGTACGTCACGAACGGCAACATTTACGCCCCGGTGATGATGCTCGCCGAGAGGGCGGCCGACCTGATCGCCGGCAACACGCCGCTGCCGCCGGAACGCGTCGAGTACTACCGGCACGCGACAGGCGGGCCAGGCGTGCCAAGCGCGCCCGGAGCCGAGGTTCCCGCGGCCACCGGAGCCTACTCGACAGCGGGCGGATGAGCGAGGCGCCGGCGGAGCCGCGCGAGGCTCGACCGACGCTCGGTGCCTGGGTCGCGGGCGTTCTGGCCTTCGTGCCGGCGGCGGTGACGCTCCTCGTCGAGGTCGTCGCGATCCGGTTGCTCGCGCCCCGGATCGGCTCGTCGCTCGAGACGTACACGGCGACGATCGGCGTCGTGCTGGCCGGCCTGGCGCTCGGGGCATGGCTCGGCGGGCGGGCCGCCGACGCCTACGGACCGCGCCCGCTCATCGCCCCGATCCTCCTCGTCTCGGCGGCCCTTGTCGCCCTCGTCGCTCCGGCGGTCGACCTCGCCGTCGCGGTCCTCGAGCCGCCGCCCGGGCCGATCGGCGCGACGATGCTCGCGGTGGCCGGTCTGCTCCTGCCGTCGATCGTCCTCGCGGCCGCCACGCCGGTCGCCGCCCGGGGCACGATCGTGTCGCGGGAACACTCGGGTAGCGCGGTGGGGCGGATCTCGGCGATCGCGACCGGCGGCGCGCTCGTCGGGACGTTCGTGACCGGGTTCGTGCTGCTGCCGCTCTTCCCGGTGAGCGCGCTGCTGCTCGGCGCCGCGGTCGCGCTCGTCCTGACGGCCACCCTGCTCCAGGTCGCGCTCGGGGCACCGGGCGGGCCCGGGCCGACCGCGCTGCTGGCGATCGCCGCGCTCGGCTCGATGGCGTTCGGAGCGTCGGCCGGGCCGGGCTGCGATCCGCCCTCGGCCTACTACTGCATCCGCGTCGGCTCGTCCGAGGCGGCGCCGCGAGTCCGCGATCTGGTCCTCGACGACCTGCTCCACGGCTCGATCGACCTCGACGCGCCGGCCGAGCTGCGCTTCCGCTACCTGCGGGCGATGGACGCGGTCGTCGACGCGGCCGTGCCCCCGCCGACGGCCCTGACGGCGCTCCACGTCGGCGGCGGCGCCTTCGCCCTGCCCCGCCACTTCGCCGCCGAGCGACCGGGCGCGACGGCGCGCGTCCTGGAGCTGGATCCGGCGATCGTCCGGCTCAACCGTGAGCGACTCGATCTCACGCTCACCGAGCCGGCGCTCACCATCCGCATCGGCGACGCGCGGTCCGGTCTCCGCGACGAGCCGGCCGGCCGGTACGACCTCGTGATCGCCGACGTCTTCGCCGCCCGGGCCGTTCCCTGGCACCTCGTGACCCGCGAGGCGATGGGCGAGATCCGGCGGACGATGCAGCCAGGCGCGATCTACGTCGCGAACGTCATCGACGGCGGCCAGCTCCGGCTACTCGGCTCGTACGTCGAGACGCTCGGCTCGGTATTCCCCGACGTCGCGGTCGTCTGGCTCGTCATTCCGGGCGGCGTCTCGGGCAACGTCGTCGTCGTCGCCGGTGACGACCTGCCGCTCGAGGCGATTGCCGCGAGCGTTGCCCGCGACCCGGCCGAACCCGCACGATTGGCCACCGAGGCCGAGCTCGCGGGGATCGCGCAGGACGCCGTCCTGCTCACCGACGACTACGCCCCCACGGACGCGCTCATCTCCCGTTGAGGCGTTCCGCCGCCGGCGGCGCGACGTCGCGGCGCGGCGCCACGTCGCGGCGAGGTGGCCGCGAGTGTCTCAGCCGCGCAGCCAGGCGAGGACGGCCAGGACCCGCCGGTGATCCTGCGCTGCCGGCTCGAGCGAGAGCTTCGAGAAGATCGCCCGGACGTGGCCCTCGATCGTCTTGATCTCGAGGCCGAGGCGGTCGGCGATCGCCTGGTTCGAGCGGCCCTCCGCCATGAGGCCGAGGATCTCCCGCTCGCGGGCCGTCAGCTCGTCGAGCGCCGAGTGGCCGCGTGGCCGCCCGAGGAGCCGCCCGACGACGTCGGGATCGATCACCGACCCGCCGGCCGCGACCCGCCGCACGGCATCGGCGAGGTCCGCCACCCGCGTCACCCGATCCTTCAGCAGGTAGCCGATCCCGGCCGGGTCCGCTCGGAGCAGCTCCACCGCGTACCGCGTCTCGACGTATTGGGAGAGCACGAGGATCGCGATCCCCGGTTGCGCGGCACGGAGGCGATGGGCCGCCTCGAGGCCCTCGGTCGTGTGGGTCGGCGGCATCCGGACGTCGACGACGGCAACGTCGGGCCGCTCGCGCTCGACGAGGGCGAGGAGCGTCGGCACGTCGGCGGCCTGCCCGACGACCTCGAAGCCGGCCGCCGCCAGCGCCGATGCCAGCGCCTCGCGCAGGAGGGCCGCGTCGTCGGCGAGCACGATCCGGATCGGCGCCGCGTCGTCGTCGCGCACCGGCGCATCGTGCCACGCCGCGCCGCCCGATGGCGCGGGTGTGGACCCTCGAATCGCCTGTCGCCGGGCAGGGGCCGGCACGGCAGACGACGCGCACCGCCGGTCCTAGCCTCCGGTCATCGAGATGAAACGGAGGGCCGCACCAATGACGCACCAACCGAACCTTCGGGATCGCAAGACCCGAAACGAGCTCGTCGTGATCGTCCTCTTCGCCGTCTACGTCGCGGTGATCGCGGTCGTGCTGGCGGCTGCGATGGGGACGACCGGCTTCGCGGCCGGGCCGCTCGCGGCGCCGGTCCCCGGCATCCCGTGATCGGCAGCAACGGAATTCGAGACACGACGGGATAGGATGTCGAGGGGTCGGCTTATGGCCGGCAGCGCTGAGGGAACGACCGTGGCAGACGTTCCGCGCGACGTCGACGACGGGCTGCTGGAGAAGCGCTTCGCCTGGTTGTCGGTCGCCCTCGGCGGCTGGATCGTCGTCGGCGTCTTCCTCGTCGTGCGCGCCCTCAACCTGGGGCTCGTCACCGACGTCGGGATCTCGCCGTGGCACGCAGCCGGTTACGGCGGGATCGTCGCCCTCGCGGTGGTCTGTCTCGCCTTCGTCGTGCGGGCGAGCCGTCGGGGCATCCCGTGGCGACGGGCACTGCCGCCGCACCACGGCACGCTCGGCGCCGGCCTGATCGTCCTTCTCGCGTACATCGTCGTCGACGTCGCGTGGCGCGAGGGCGTCGGGATCGAGCCCGGGATCGAATCGGGCTTCGCCCCGAGCCGAATCCTCCTCCTGGTCGGCCTCGTCCTCGTCGCGGTCGGACCACTGCGCGCGGCGGTGCTGGACAGGTCCGATGCCGTCGGCGCGCGGGCCGCGCTGCCCGCGGCGCTTTCGGCCGGCCTCGTCCTCGCAGTCGTCAGCGTACCGGGCGCCCTCCACCCCGCCGTGAACCCCTGGCTCGAGGGAGCTCCGGACGTCCCCGACGACGACGGCGAGATCTGGCTGATGGACGCCGACGGCAGTCATCAGACGCGGCTCATCACGACACCCGACGGCGAGGAGGTGACGTTCCCGGTCTGGTCGCCGGACGCGAAGCAGCTCGCGTTCGTCCGGTGGACCGGATTCCACGGCGACGACCTGGGCGACGCCGACATCTGGATCGCGAACGCCGACGGATCGGGCCAGCGACCGCTCGCGGCCGGCGAAGGCTGGCAGTGGCTGCCGCGCTGGTCGCCCGACGGTGCCTCGGTCGCGTTCACCGCAGAGTCCCGGGGCGGCCCCTGGATGACGACCGGTCCGCGTGGCCCGGAGACCGGCTTCGGGCCGCTCGGGCCGGGCTTCGGCGGGAGTTCCGTCGGAAACCGGCCGGACGCCGATCTCATGCTCATCGCCGCCGACGGCTCGTCGCCGCCCAGCCCGGTCACCGATGCCCCGGGCGACGACCGTTCCGGCAGCTGGTCGCCGGACGGCTCGCGGCTCGCGTTCGACGCGACGCGCGACGGCAACACCGAGATCTACGTCGTCGACGTCGACGGTTCGAATGCGACCCGCCTGACCGAGAACCCGTCCGAGGACTGGGCGGCGTCGTGGTCGCCCGACGGGTCGCGGATCGCGTTCGCCTCGGATCGGACGGGGATCGCCCAGATCTGGGTCATGCCCGCCGAGGGGGGTGAGCCCGTCCAGCTCACCGACCTGCCCAACGCCCACAACGGGCCCGCATGGTCCCCCGACGGCAGGAGGATCGTCTATCAAGCATGGGCCGACGGCGAACAGCAGATCTGGTCGATGGCGGGCGACGGCAGCGACAAGCGGAACCTGAGCGACAACCCGGGGGCCGTCGACGCCGCATGGGACGGTTCGTGGGGCCCGGATGGGCGGATCGCATTCACGCGGAGCGGCCACCCGCCGGCGTCGTCCCACCCGATCGCCCGGCAGGACCTGGGCGTCGTGTCGATGGTCCTCCAGGCGCTCGCGGCGGCAGTCGTCGCAGTGGTCCTGATCGCCATCAGGCCGCCGTTCGGAAGCTTCGCGATCCTGCTCGGCGTCGCGACAGCGCTCGCGGCGAGCCAGTTCGACCACTGGCGGTTCGTCCCGGCGGCGCTCGTCGCCGGCGTCGCCGTGGACCTCCTGGTCCGCCTCGCGCCGGAGCAGCGCCGCGCCCACGCCGCCGCTGCCGGCACGGCGGTCGCGGTCGTTGCTTCTACGGCGGCCACGGTGATCGTCACGACCGACCTGGGCTGGACCCCGACGCTGCTGCTGGGCGTGGCGTTCGCGGCCGGCGCGGGCGGCTGGGGGCTAGCCGGGCTCGTCCGGCCGAGGGGGGCCGAGCATGCGGACGCCACCACCGTGGCCCCGGCCTCTTCGGCGACGCCGGACCCGTGACCCGCAACACCGAGCGCCTCGTCGTGCTGGGCGTCGTCGGGGTGGTCCTGGTCGCCGTTCAGCACCTCGGTCCGCTCGCCTGGCCGTTCGGGCTGGGGCCGTCGTGGTCGATCGTCAACCAGGCCTGGTTCCTCGCGGTGGACCTCCTGTGGGTGGTCGCGATGCTCGTCTCCAATCGCCGCGACCCGAGCGGCCCGATGTGGCGGATCTTCCTCGCCTACCTGGGCCTCGGCGCGCTCGCGGTCATCTGGATCGTTCCGACCTCGCTGACGTGGACCCTCAGCCAGCTCCTCGTCGGGTTCGGCGCTGTCGTCTTCGTCCACCTCGTCCTCGCCTTCCCGACCGGCCGCCTGACCGACCGCTTCGATCGCCTCCTCGTCGGCGGGGCGTATGCGTTCGTCGCGGCCAGTCGGATCGCGTGGGTGCTCGTCTGGACCCAGCCGGTCGACAAGGTCGGCTTCTCGCCGCGCAACCCGTTCGTCGTCTGGCCGAACGCCGACCTCGCGTGGCTGTTCGGGCCGCTGGCAATCCTCGCGCTGACGCCCGTCCTGTTCGCCGCGGTCATCGTCGGCCTCGTCCGGCACTGGCGGCGGGCGAGCCCCGCGCTGCGCCGGGCCCTCCTGCCCATGGCGATCGCCGCGCCGATCCAGCTCGGGCTCACCGTCGCCTGGCACTTCGCCGGCACCGACCCGTCCGAGTGGGGCGCGTTGCGGGCGCTCCTGCAGCACCCGATCGTGGGCCTCGCCGGGGCGGTCTTCCCGGTCGGGCTGCTCGCGGGCCTCGTCCTGACGCGACTGTCCCGCGGGTCGATCGCCGACCTGGCCGTCGAGCTCGGCCGCGGTGTGCCGATCGGCGGCCTGCGGGCGACGCTCGCTCGGGCCCTGCGGGACCCGACCCTCCAGCTGGCGTTCCCGGCCCCGGACGGCACCGGCTTCGTCGGTCCGGACGGTCGCCCGGTCGAGCTGCCCGACCCCGCCCGACCCGAGCGGCGGCTGGCCCGGCTCGAGCATGGCGGCGAGACGCTCGCCGTGCTCGTCTACGACCCTCAGATCGAGACCGAGGACCCCGGACGTGCGGAAGCCGTCGCGTCGATGGCACGCCTGGCGCTCGAGAACGAGCGGCTCGCGGCCCAGGTCCGGGCCCAGCTCGAGGAGGTTCGGGCGTCGCGGGCGCGGATCGTCGAGGCAGCGGACGCGGAGCGGCGGCGGATCGAGCGGGATCTCCACGACGGCGCCCAGCAGCGACTCGTCGCGCTGGCGATGCGCCTCGACCAGGCTCGGGCGGGATCGGCCGGCGCGGCGGCCCTCATCGACTCGACGACCGCCGAGCTGCTGACGGCGATCCGCGAGGTCCGCGACCTCGCCCGCGGCGTCCACCCGACGATCCTCACCGACGCGGGACTCGCGGCCGCGGTCGAGGCGCTGGCCGAGCGGTCGCCGATCCCCGTGCGGATCGACGTCACGCCGGCTCGCTTCGCCACGGAGATCGAAGCGGCCGCGTACTTCGTCATCGCCGAGGGCCTCACGAACGTGGCCCGCTACGCGGGGGCGTCCGAAGCCCGGGTCGAGGTCGTCGAGGCCGACGGTCGGCTCCGGGTGTCGGTCAGCGATGACGGCCGCGGCGGCGCCGACCCCGAGGCGGGCTCGGGACTGCGCGGCCTGGCCGACCGTGTCGCCGCAATCGGCGGCCGGCTCGACGTCACGAGCGGCGCGGGCGGCGGCACGCTGCTCCTCGCCGACCTGCCGGCCCGTACCTGAGGCGCGTCGGCGCGGAGCGGCCTCGGGTTGCGGCGGCGGAGCGGCGCCGGGTCAGCCCGCGTCGCTCGCGCCGGCCTCGCGCCGCAGCCGCGCCGACAGCCTTGCCGCCGCCCCGACGACGAACGCCGCGATCTCGGCCTCCCGACCCCGTTCCGGGAAGCGGTACGAGGGCCCGTGGAGATGGACGGCGGCGACGATCTCGCCGTCGGCGCCGGCGACCGGCGCGGCGACGCTGTTCAGCCCCTCGGCGAACTCCTCGCGGACCCACGCAAAGCCGTCGAGCTGGACCCGGCGGAGGCGGTCCCGCAGCGCGGCCGAGTCGGTCAGCGTCCGCGCCGTGAACGCAACGCGCGGCAGCGCGAGGTACCGCTCGAGGGCCGGCTCGCCGAGGTGGGCCAGGAAGACCTGCCCGGACGACACGGCGTGCATCGGAGCCCGGGTGCCGGTCCAGTCGCGGACCTGGACCTGGTGGGCCGTGTCGACCTGGTCGATGTAGTGGACCGACGCGCCGTCGGGCACCGCCAGCCCAGCCGCCTCGCCGGCCGCGGAGGCGAGCTCCACGAGGATCGGCCGGGCGATCGCGACGAGGCTGCGGGGAGGCAGGACGCCGGCCGCGAGCGAGACGATCCGCCCCCCGAGCCGGTAGCGGGTGTCGCCGGGGACCTGCTCGACGGCGCCCTCGCGGGTCAGTGAGGCGAGCATCCGGGCCGCGGTCGACTTCGGCAGGCCGACCCGGTCCGCGACCTCGGTGACGCCGATCGGCCCGTCGGCGAGCGCCGACAGCACGGCGAAGGCTCGCTGGATGGACTGGACTGTGGACACGTCGCTCCGGCTGGGCTAGATTCGGACTTGCGTTCCATCATACGGCACCGTTCCGCATCGTGGAACCAGGCGGGCGCAAGGCGACGGAGTGGCGCCAAGGTCAGGGAGACGCCGGGCGTGGCAGACGACTACGAAGACATCGATCTCCGGGCGCTGTCGGACGACGAGCTCGTCGAGCAGATGCACAACGACCTCTACGACGGCATGAAGGACGAGATCGTCGAGGGGACGAACATCCTGCTCGAGCGCGGCTTCTCCGCGACGAAGGTCCTCGACGAGGCGCTCGTCGCCGGCATGAAGATCGTCGGCATCGACTTCCGTGACGGCATCCTCTTCGTCCCCGAGGTCCTCCTCGCGGCGAACGCGATGAAGGCCGGCATGGAGGTGCTCCGGCCGCTCCTCGCCGAGACCGGCGCCGAGCCCGTCGGCAAGGTCGTCATCGGGACGGTCAAGGGCGACATCCACGACATCGGCAAGAACCTCGTCGGGATGATGCTCGAGGGGGCCGGCTTCGAAGTCGTCGACCTTGGGATCAACACCGACGCCGACAAGTTCATTGCCGCCCTCGAGCAGCACAAACCCGACATCCTCGGGATGAGCGCACTCCTGACGACGACGATGCCGTACATGAAGGTCGTCATCGACGAGCTGAAGAACCGCGGCATCCGCGACGACTACATCGTGCTCGTCGGCGGGGCGCCGCTCAACGAGGAGTTCGGCGCGGCCGTCGGCGCCGACGCGTACTGCCGGGACGCAGGTGTCGCGGCCGAGACCGCGCGGCGCCTGATCGACGAGCGTCGTGCCGCCGCCTGAGGAAACTCGCCGGCGCACGAGCCGCAGGCTCCCTGGGGCCCCGCGGCCGCGGTCGCGCCCGGAAACCTCCACCGCCCGGTCCCCGCGCGCGACCGATGCCGGCTCTCGGCGGCCCGGGGAGGGCGGAGGCGGACAGGCGGCGATCGGGGCCGCGATCGCAGCCACGTTGCGATCCGCTGCACAGGGCGACACCGGAGCGGCCGGCTCCACGCCTCGATTGACATCTCCCACGCTCGGTGCCGCTGCCGCTCGGGCGGGCGCCGCGAAGGCGGCCCGTGATCCGCGCGATTCCGGCCCGCTCCCCGGGTCGGTGGTCCGTCAGGCGGACCAACCGGCGAAGGAGTCGCCGGTTCGGCCAGCACTCCTGCCCGGCCACCGTCGATTGGTCCGGCAGGCGGACCGATCGACCGGTGAAGGCCCCCTCGAGTCCCGGATCTCACGTTTCGCCGGTCCGTTGGTCCGGCAGCCGGACCAGGCGGACGCTGCCGCCGCCGAGCGGGCCGGAGCCGCGCGCGCCCAGGCGGGGGCGCCACGCACGCTCATCGTCGGCTGCGGCGCGCTCGGCCGCGAGCTCGTGGCCCTGACCCGGGACCTGCCCGGCGTCGAGGTCGCCTGCCTCCCACCGGAGCTCCACAACCGCCCGGAGCGGATCCCGGCTCGCGTCCGAGCGAGGATCCGCGAGGCGCGTCGCGAGGGCTACGACCGGGTCTTCGTCGCCTACGCCGACTGCGGCACCGGCGGCCTGCTCGACCCGGTCCTGTCCGAGGAGGGCGTCGAGCGACTGCCCGGCGCCCACTGCTACGAGTTCTTCGCCGGCCGGACCGACTTCGCCCGTCTCGCCGAGGAGGAACCCGCAACGTTCTGGCTGACCGACTTCCTGGCCCGCAACTTCGAGCGGCTCGTCGTGCGGGGCCTCGGCATCGACCGCCACCCGGAGCTCGAGGCGATGTACTTCGGCAACTACCGCCGGCTCGTCTATCTCTCCCAGACCGACGACCCGGACCTGCTCGCGATGGCCCGCCGCGCCGCGGATCGTCTCGGCCTCGCGTTCGAGCACCGCCACACCGGTTACGGCGAGCTCGCGACCTCGCTCCGGGCGCTATCGGTCATCGACGGCGGGGCCGGCTGAGCCGTGGCGACGCTGACCGTCATCTGGTGGCGCGACATCCCGGCCCAGGTGATCGCCCGTGACGGCCGCCGATCGAGCAAGACCGTGCTCCACCCGCGGTTCCAGGTCGCGATCGACAAGGCGGCCAGCCGGGCCGGCAAGCGGGCCTACAACGACTACATCGAGGAGTGGCGCAAGGTCGCCCGGGCCTGCGGCGACGACGTCGAGGCGGAGGTGGCCGCCGAGGTCGAGCGCCTCGAGACCGAATACGACCGCCACCGACTCGCCGAGCTCATCGTGTCGGGCGGGGTCGCCGGCGGCCCGGCCCTGCCGCCGGCGCATGACGAGACGCCGGGCGCGGCAAGCCGGCCCGAAGCGGACGGCTGACACGTGGCCACCCACACGGTCGTCTCCTCGGCCTCGAAGACCGTCGTCATCGGCGACGATCGGCCGTTCGTGATCATCGGCGAGCGGATCAACCCAACCGGCAGGAAGGTCCTCATGGAGGAGATGAAGGCCGGCGATTTCAGTCGGGTCGAACGCGACGCGATCGCCCAGGTCGAGGCCGGCGCCCACATGCTCGACGTCAACGCCGGCATCCCGCTCGCCGACGAGCCGGCGATCCTGGCGAAGACCATCGAGCTCGTGCAGTCGCTCGCCGACGTGCCGCTCTCGATCGATTCCTCGATCGTCGAGGCGCTCGAGGCAGGGCTCGCGGTCTACCGCGGCAAGGCGCTCGTCAACAGCGTGACCGGCGAGGAGGAGCGTCTCGAGCGGGTCCTGCCGCTCGTGAAGAAGTACGGCGCCGCGGTCGTCGCGATCAGCAACGACGAGACCGGCATCAGCGAGGATCCCGACGTGCGGTTCGCCGTCGCGAAGCGGATCGTCGAGCGGGCGGCCGATCACGGCATCCCCCGCGAGGACATCGTCGTCGACCCGCTCCTTATGCCGATCGGTGCGCTGCCGACGGCCGGCCGCCAGGTCTTCCGGATCCTGGGCCGGCTGCGCGACGAGCTGAAGGTGAACTCGACCTGCGGCGCGTCCAATGTCTCGTTCGGGCTGCCGAACCGCGAGGGCATCAACGCCGCGTACCTGGCGATGGCGATGGCCTCCGGCCTCACGTCGGCGATCACGAATCCCATCGCCGAGGACGTCCGCCACGCCGTGATGGCCGGCGACGTGCTGCTCGGCAACGACCCCGACGCCTCGCGCTGGATCCGCGCCTTCCGGGTCGCCCCACCCGACGGCGAGGCGGGTGGCCGTCGGATCAACCGGCGGCGGGCCGGCCCGGTCCCGGCCGGCTGAGGGGACCCCGGGATGACGGACACCGCCGAGCCGCTCGTCATCTTCACCCCGTCGGGCCGGCGCGGCCGGGTCCCGGTCGGGACAACGGTCCTCGACGCGGCGCGAACGCTCGGCGTCGACATCGACTCCGTCTGCGGC